>JBCDGT010000101.1:0-8001 GCA_038750915.1 Bacteroidota bacterium | reverse complement strand
GTTGAACAAGACTCACTACTCTTCGCCGCCGAAGACCAAGATGCCACTCTTAGAGAAGAACTAGCCATTCAAACGGGAATCGTCCGACAACTTTCCGGCAGCGAAAAAGCCTTACTGGCCAAGATTGCAGCACAAAAAAAACGTAGCAGCCAACTGCAAAGGGAAATTCGCCAGGCCATTAATAAGGTACTGGCCATTGAAGAACGTAAAGCAGAAAAACGCAAACGAACTACCGGCAGCCTTGCACCCGCGCCCGCGCCCGCTGGTGCAAACATAAGTCAGCGACGAGGACGGTTGGGCTGGCCGGCACGCGGCAGCATCGTAAGGCCTTTTGGTAAACAGCCGCACCCGGAGGTCGCTTCCGTCACCATTACCAATAGTGGCATCGACATCAACGCTGGAGCCAGTGCTGGGGTCGAAGCTATTTTTGCGGGGGAAGTCATCAGTCGCAGAGAAATCCCCGGTTTGCGCCACATCATTATGATTCGCCACGGTGGCTACTATACCGTTTATTCTAATCTGGACCATCCCCGAGTGAAGGTCGGAGAGCAAGTCCAAGCCGGCGATCAGTTAGGCCTGACCAGCAGTGAAGGGGAGGCCCTCCATTTCGAATTGTGGAAGGGTAAGACTCCATTAGACCCGGAGCGGTGGCTCGGTAAGTAACTCAAAAAGAACGGCCGAACTCCCCTTTGGGGGAGGGCGGCCGTATACCAAATTAGCATTGAAGTAATAAGGAAAACAGTTCTTAACGCGCGGTTTGTAGCGCGGGAATACCAGGGGTGACGCCCTGGGTAAGCAGCTCGGGTGTAAGGGCCTCAAAACGGTAGCCAAGGGCAGCGTAATGTGCCAGGAGGCGAGGCAGGAAATCACGTAATTTTTCCTCTGCCTTCAAGCTGTCGTGGAACACAACGATACTTCCAGAACGAGCATTGTTAACCACATTCTGGTAACAGTCTTCGGCAGTAAGTTCGGGGTCAAAATCTCCGGAAAGCACGTCCCACATCACCACTTCATAGTGGCGTTGCAGGAACTGCGCCTGGCTAGGCATCAGTCGTCCGTATGGAGGACGGAACAAAGAACTCTTTACCTGCACGGCACAGTGGCGCACGTCGTGGAAGTAAGGGACGTTATCGGATTTCCAGCCATCAAGATGATGCATGGTATGATTGCCTACCGAGTGGCCAGCATCCAGAACCTGATCCACCAACTCGGGATAGCGACGCACATTATTACCTACGCAGAAAAAGGTAGCCTTAGCGTTGAATTCCGCTAATTGTTCCAGTACCCAGGGAGTGAGTTGAGGAATGGGGCCATCATCGAAGGTGAAATAAATAGTAGGGGCGTCAGAGGACTCTACGCGCCAGTGAAAATTAGGGAAGAGTTTTTGAATAACTCGCGGTGTTTTTACAAGGTACATGTCGGATGGTAAATGTTGACGGGATTAGTTCAGTCGTTTAATGATATTTAGCGATAAAGAAGTTGCCCTCTCATCACTAAAGATGAAATACCTAGAATGCCCGTTGTATTGATTGATCCATGAAAGCGTGCGGCCGGCAAAAAATAAAACCTCCGGCGTAATAAAAAACGTTGAAAGGTGTGAAAACGCGGACAAAGTTCTTTTAAGCATTTAGGCGATTGCAAACCTTATCTGCTACCTTTGCCGCCTTTCCGGAGACCGGTCCAGCGCAGAAACTATAAAGTCAACGTTTCTACGGCAAAATCCGCTGCTCACAAACAAAGATTTTTTAAATAGCTGTCGTCTTAATTACAATGCCATGAATCCCGTTCGCGTACGTTTCGCCCCTTCACCTACTGGCCCACTGCATATCGGAGGAATCAGAACCGCCCTCTACAACTACCTCTTTGCTCGCACTACTGGTGGTGTTTTCTTACTACGGAGTGAGGATACGGACCAGAAACGCTACGTAGCGGGCGCTGAAGAATACATCCGTACGGCCCTAGAGTGGTGCGGCATTACCCCGGAAGAAGGTCCACAAAAGGGAGGTAATTACGGTCCCTACCGCCAAAGTGAGCGACGGGAAATCTACGCTAAGTACGTTCAGGAGCTACTGAATAAGGGGGCTGCTTACTACGCTTTTGATACCGAAGCCGAATTAGTAGCTCGCAGAGAAGCGGAAAAAGCCACCGGAAATCATAGTTTCCGCTATGATGCCTCCACGCGAATGGGTATGCGCAATAGCCTCAGTTTACCGCCGGAGGAGGTGGCAGCTCTGCTTTCCGCCGGCACCCCCCACGTAGTACGCTTCCGGATCGACCCAGGAGAAACGGTCACCTTTGACGACGTAGTTCGAGAAAAAGTAAGCTTCAAGACTGAAGAATTAGGCGATCAAGTACTGATGAAAACCGATGGTCTACCTACCTACCATATGGCCAATATCGTAGATGACCACCTAATGGAGATCACCCACGTTATTCGGGGGGAGGAGTGGCTCTCCAGTACCGCACTCCACGTATTGCTCTACCGCGCTTTCGGTTGGCCCCCCCCGGTTTGGGCTCACATCCCCCTGTTACTGAACCCTAACGGAAAGGGCAAGCTGAGTAAGCGTAAAGGCGCCGACCTAGGCTTCCCAGTATTTCCCTTAGAGTGGCACGACCAGGCTAAGGGAGAGGTTTTTGCCGGTTTCCGTGAGGAGGGTTACTTACCCGAAGCCATGATAAATTTTGTGGCTTTCCTAGGCTGGAACCCTGGAACGGAGCAAGAAATGTTTTCACTGGAAGAACTCGTAGAAGCCTTCAGCCTGGACCGCATCAACAACAGTGGTGCTCGCTTCGACATCGAGAAGGCTAAGTGGTTTAACCAGCAATACTTAATCGCCATGGATAATGTCGATTTAGCTCCTTTAGTGCAAAAAGAATTTACGGTTGGCGGTCATGACATCTCCCCCAATCACGCCCAGCAAATCGCGGGGCTACTGAAAGAACGTGTTCAGTTATTACCGGAGTTTTTCCAACAAGGACGCTACTTCGTGGAAGCCCCCACCAGCTACGAGGAGAAACCCATCCGCAAGAAGTGGAAGCCAGAAAAGCGCGCGGTCTTCAACGAAATGGCTACCGACCTGGCGGGGCTGTCCAATTGGTCAGCAGCAAATATCAAAGCCACCGTAGTGGCCTTTATGGAACGCCACGAGCTCGGCTTTGGGGCCGTGCTACCAATCATTCGGGTGGCAGTGAGCGGTTCCGTGCAGGGGCCCGATGCTTTTGCCATTCTGGCAGCGGTCGGTCAGGAAGAAAGCATTGCCCGTCTTCGTAACGGCTACACTGCCTTCGATGCGATCAAGGCAGCCTAATGGGGCGCGACCGCAGGTGCCACGACAAGTAAGAGGTTTGAAGTAGAAAATTTGAAGTCACTTAACGCTCAAGAGCGTTAAGTGATACCCCCATTTCATTCGGCTTTCTTACTTCAGACTTCGAACTTCAAACTTTACCCAGCACCTGCGGCCACGCATAATCCTAATGATTTCCAAGCCCCGTGTTCCACCATCTAAAAAAAATAATGCCGTAAGAAAACTAATGCTTCGGTTCGCGCCTTTAGAAAGGGTTAACCCCCAACTTGAATGAACGGAGTTTTTCGCGAAATTTGGTCCGGCTTAAGCCCAACGGAACGCGATGTCGCCACCGCCCTTAGCATTGTTTATGAAGAACGCTCGGTGCTAGACTTATCCCGCCTGTTGAACAAAATCGGTCTACAACCGCCCAAGGGAGAAGGCCGATTTACCCATGCGGCTACCGAACAGATCGTTCATAAATTGCACGAGGCCAAACTGATTGACCGTCACGATGATCGTACTTGGCGGATCAGTGCTTTGCACAGCGAGGCCATCATGCGTCACGCCAGTCGCCGGCCAGACTTTAGTTATTTGCTCAACGAAGTTCGCCGCGAGCTCCCCTATAAAACCTACTGGCAACCCGCCAGTCCGCATGCCTTAATGCGGGAAATTCGGATCGCCTTCTACCTCCAGAATGAAGCCAACTTCGATCGGCTACAACGCGAAGCGGAAACTTTTTATCCCGACCAGAATCGCACGGGTATTTTCATCAATCCGCTTTTCTCCGAATTCGACTCCCGCTGGGTAGAGAACCTCATACCAGCATGGCAGGAAATAAATATCCGTAATGCCTTCCGCAAAGCAGTCGCCCGGCTCGAGCCTTTAGCACCACTTGTAGAGTTCCTGGAACAGTACGATGGTATCCGCGACCCCAAAGCAGGGCCGCTAAGGGACTTGCTCGGGGAGGCCTTCGTCCTTCAGGGCGCCTGGAGCCGCCTTCAACTTTGGGCGGACCTTGAAAGCGATGAGTGGCGCCAAGCGGCCAACCACCTCATTTACCACGTCCTTCGCGACGACGATGAAGGCGCTCTAGCCCTGATCGATGAGGTACGAAAGGGCTACCGCCGGGAATTCGAAAACAAGTTTCCCGCTCACTTGGCTGGCTACCTTTACCTGCTTTCGCTACTCCGTAACGGTGGGGTAAAAAGTGCCGAAGTAATCGGTAAGCACCTGGACAATATCGACCCTACTCAGAACCTACGCCTGGGGGGGACCTATCTCGTCCTGCGCTCGCTCTTCGCCTACTTGCGTAACGACGAAAACGCTCAGTACATCGCTGATGAAGGCTTGGTAAAGACAGAAAAGAACGCCTTCACCATCACCTTCCAGGCCCTTTACCGGATGTGGACCGACAGCTCCACCCAGCCCGTCGATGAAGCCTACCTCGAGGAATTGGATCAGCTGAGAGATCGCGCCCAAAATAACGGCTACCGCTGGGTAGAAATGGAACTCACCAGGGTCCTTTCCTCCCGCCACCCCATTCCTGCCGCCAGGAAAGCCTTCGCGGACCGTGCCAAAACTCTAGTAGAAGAACTTCGCATCTTTTCCCTCGCCGATGCCATGCCTCGTATCGAGCCCTGGGAAAGGGCCTTAGAGGTGCTGGCTAGTATGGGCCCTTCCGACACTAAAGCCGATAAGAAAAGTAAGAAAACTGCTCGCTTCGTTTGGTTCGTTAATTTTGAAAAAAAAGAACTAGAACCACGCGAACAAACCCTGGGTAAAAACGGCACCTGGAGTAAGGGTCGTAAAGTGGCCCTAAAGCGCGTTAAGCAAGGCGACATCAGTGGCATGACGCCACAAGACGTCAGCGTCGCACAGGCCATAGAAGAAGATTATAGTAAGTACCACCCTAATGGTCATTTCCGTATTCGCTACGAAGATGCGCTCGTAGCCTTGGTGGGCCATCCCAACCTCTATTTAGCCGAAAACCCCGCCGTAGGAGTCGACCTGGTGCGCCGTAACCCACAACTCCTCATCGAAGAAGGGGACAACCGCCTTTACTTGCGTTTCGCCCAGGAATTCAATGGCACGGGGGTGCAAGTCGTCAAAGAAACCCCCACCCGCTACCAGGTGATCGAGGTGACGGAAAGTCACGATAATATTCACCGACAGATTGGCAACGGACTTGAAATTCCAAAGCGCGCGCGCCACCGCTTACAGCAAGTGAGCCGGAACTTAAGCAAGATGGTAGAGGTGCAAAGCACCCTAAATGGCGTCATCTACGATGTTGATGAAGCAAAAGCCGATGAACGTACCTACGTACATTTATTGCCCGTCGGAGATACGTTTAAGGTAGAGTTTTTCGTCTGCCCGCTACCGAAAGAAGATCAATACTTCAAACCCGGCCGCGGTCGCAATAAGGTGATCGGAGAAAGCGGGGGGCAGCGTAGGTTGACGGTTCGTGACCTGGCCAAAGAAATAGAAAAAGCAGAACAAGTAATTCTTGATTGCCCAACACTGCAAAAGATCGTGCACCGAGACTATGAGTGGCAGGTGGACGAAGTCGAGGACTGCCTGAGCATCCTGCTCGAGCTACAGCCCCTTCGTGCCTTAGATCAAATCGTACTCGAACATCCACGGGGCGAGCGGATTAGGCTGGTGGGTAGCGTAGATTTTGGTGACTTAAGCCTGGGGGTTAAAGAAAAGGCTGGTTGGTTTGACGTTGAGGGCGAACTGGCCGTTGACGACAACCAGGTCATTAACTTCCGAGAGTTAATGGAAAAAGTTGGCGAAAAAGAACAGAGCCGCTTCATTCAGTTAAGTGAAGGCCAATACGTTGCCCTCACGGAGAATTTACGCCGGAAGCTACGTGAAATGGAAGGCCTACTTAGTCAGGGGAAAGAAGGCTTACAGCTACATCCTCTGGCTGCGGGTATTCTAGACGATGTCTACGATCAACTGGGGGGATTCGAGGCTGATATTACCTGGCGAGAAAGCTTACAACGTATTCAAACGGTAGGGCAAACCATCGCCCGGGTGCCTTCCACTTTCCGGGCGGAGCTGCGGCCTTATCAGCTCGACGGATTTCGCTGGTTAATGCGGTTGGCCGACTGGGGAGTTGGGGCCTGCCTGGCGGATGATATGGGCCTTGGCAAAACCATTCAGGGATTGGCCATGCTACAAGCCCGTGCGGAGCAAGGGCCGGCACTGGTAATCGCTCCGGCCTCCGTTACTCGGAACTGGGTCCGTGAAGCCGCTAAATTCGCTCCTACCCTGAACCCCGTACTACTGGGAACTGGTGACCGGCAGGAAGTCATCGAATCGGTTGGCCCTTACGATTTGTTGGTCGTTAGCTACGGCCTTCTGCCTTTCGAAGGAGAAGCCCTGGCGGCAAAACGCTTTGGCTCCATTATTTTGGATGAGGCCCAAGCGATTAAAAACCGGGGAACTAAGCGTAGCCAGGTAGCCATGAGCCTACAGGGAGACTTCCGGGTAGCTACTACGGGCACCCCCATCGAAAACCATCTTGGCGAGCTGTGGAACCTTTTCCAGTTTCTTAATCCTGGCTTACTTGGCACCTTCCAACGTTTCAACGAGAAGTACACCATTCCAATTACCAAGAGCAACGATAACGAGCGTAGGCAGCAATTGCGTCGGCTGATTCAGCCCTTTATCTTGCGCCGTCGGAAGGAAGAAGTGCTGGAAGAGCTACCGCCAAAAACGGAGGTCACCCTTACCGTAGAACTCTCTGCGCCAGAACGGGCCTTCTACGAAGCACTTCGCCAGCGTGCCCTAGAGCAGATTGACGAAAGCGACGGCCCCAACCGCCGCTTCCAGATACTAGCGGAACTAATGAAACTCCGCCAAGCCGCTTGTCATCCAAAAATGGTAGATCCTAACGTAGATATCGAGAGTAGTAAATTGGAGCTGCTCGCAGAAACAGTACGGGAGATCAAGCAGAGTGGCCACAAAGCACTGATTTTTTCTCAGTTTGTCCGCCACCTCAAACTAGTCGAAGCTTGGGTGCAAAATGAAGGAATCGAGTATCAATACCTTGATGGCAGCACCCCCGGCAAGAAGCGCGACGAGGCCGTACAGGCTTTCCAGCGTGGCGAAGGGGATGTCTTCCTCATTAGCCTCAAAGCTGGTGGCACCGGGCTTACGCTTACCGCGGCCGACTACGTTATTCACCTAGATCCCTGGTGGAATCCTGCCGTTGAAGATCAAGCCAGTGACCGGGCACACCGCATCGGTCAGCAACGTCCGGTTACCGTACTCCGCTTCGTCAGCGAAAATACGATTGAAGAAAAGATCGTCAAACTACACCATGAGAAGCGCGACCTGGCAGATAGCCTGTTAGCGGGTACCGAACAGAGTGCCAGCCTCTCGGCGGAAGACTTATTGGACTTGATCAAGTTTGGATAAGCCTTAGCCTACTACTTTTCTTGCTTGAGGTGCGTGCTTGGCTGAAGATCTACTCCTTAGTACACTCGTTTCACCTCTGTTTGAATCAAACCATCAATAGCCTCAAAAACCCTGCTTGGTTTTTGTGGGCGCCAGTTGAGACCATTCAAGTGACCCCCGAAATGAAGGTATTCTTCTAGCCTTGTTTGGGTGAATTCGTCTTGCACGTGATCAAGCAGATTAAGTAGCGCAATCCAGCCACCATCTTCCCTAATATCCTGGTACCATTCTTCGTAATAATCTGACTCAT
>JBCDGT010000100.1:0-8091 GCA_038750915.1 Bacteroidota bacterium | reverse complement strand
CCAGTGGTAGTGCCCCAGCCAAGCGGCTGACCAAAGGACGAGAAGCCAACATGCGGTTTTTCCTGAGGGACCTCGACCCCGAAGATCGCTTTATCGACCTCAGTAAAAAACAACTCGTCGAGACCTTTCATCAAACTACCTACAAGGCAGGTTTTGGCTGGTTACAACTGACGGATGGAGGTTATGAAGCCTTGCAAGAGCCTCAAGCCAAAGATCACGGTGATTTCGCCAAAGCTCGCCTTGCCGACCGTTACATCTACAGTCAGTCGGATTTCCGGGAGTTTCCCGACCTGCGCACCACCACCAACTTAGCTTCCGAAGGAGTTAAGTTCACTCAGGCCAACCCGCAACAAGCTGATTTTGCCTGGGGGACGAATGAAATTTACGAATGGATAGACAATCAGGGCCGAACCCTGCGGGGCATGCTGGTAAAACCCGATGGCTTCGACCCCAACAAAAAATATCCCTTACTCGTCAATTTCTACGAACGCAGTAGTGAAGGGGTGTATCGGCACCGCACACCCGTTCCTGGGCGGTCGAGTATTAATTACAGTCACTACGTCAGTAAAGGCTACGTGATCTTTAATCCCGACGTCATCTACCGGGTAGGATATCCTGGCGAGAGTGCTTACGACTGCGTAATGAGTGGTGTCACGAGCCTACTTGGGGAAGGTTTCATCGACCAGGATCGGATCGGTCTCCAAGGCCATAGTTGGGGCGGCTACCAAGCAGCTTATCTGGTTACGAAGACCGATATTTTTACAGCCGTAGAAGCCGGCGCTCCGGTGGTCAACATGTTCTCCGCCTACGGAGGTATTCGCTGGGGGTCTGGCATCAGCAGGCAGTTCCAATACGAACACACCCAGAGCCGTATCGGTGGTACTCCGTGGCAATTTCCGCTCCGTTATCTGGAAAACAGTCCCTTATTCACGACGGACAAAATCAATACCCCGCTCCTGATCTTGCACAACGATAACGACGGCGCAGTACCTTGGTATCAGGGTATTGAATGGTTTACTGCCCTACGTCGCTTGGGCAAGCCCGCCTGGATGTTGAACTACCGGGGCGAGCCGCACTGGCCAGTCAAGACCCCAAACCGGGCCGACTTCCAAACAAGGATGGCTCAGTTTTTTGATTACTACCTCCAAGATGCTCCTATGCCCCTGTGGATGGAGCGAGGAGTGAGTCCGGTAGAACGGGGAATTCAGCAAAATCTGGAAACTAGAGAGTAGGAAGCTAGTGCTTTGGTAGTTTGGTATTACTGGTCTTTTGAAGCCAGCCTGAGTCTATCTAATAAACCGTACCTCCCGCAGCGAAAAAACCCGTTCTCCGGCAGCCGTTTCAAGCCGGAGGCGGCCGCTAGCGTCTACGCCTGCAAGATTGGCTCGGAAAGTATGGCCGCTAGCCACTTCTTCATAATGAGCGGAGCTGCCCCGGAGATAAAGTTGTTCGTGGTAGCGAGCGGTGAGCTCGCCTACCTTTGCGGGGTCAGTCAAAGCATAAGCCTCCGTTAAGGCCATGAATAAAGACTCAGCCACCCGCTCGCGACCATGATCGCGGCCAGAAAGTAGGAGCAGGGAGGTAGCAGTATTCGCAAGTTCACCAGGGAACTCCCGTTCATTGACGTTCAGTCCGATACCGATTACCGACCAGACCACCCGGTTCCCTCTCAGGCCATTTTGCACGAGAATGCCGGCAATCTTACGATCACCGACGTATATATCGTTGGGCCATTTGATACGGACACGGCTAGCTTGCTCCGCTGGTAGATGAGTAGTTATCGTTGCCGCCACGGCAATGGCGGCCACCTGAGTCAAGGAAAATAACCGATCAACGGTCAGGTGGTCGGGGTAGCAAATAATGCTGAGCGCAAGGTTGGTATTAGGGCTAGAATGCCAACGATTCTCCCCCTGACCACGGCCTGCCGTTTGGTCATCCGCCCAGAAAACGGTGCCAGGGACTAAGGCTTCTCCCGCATTAATGGCAGTGACGGCTGCTTCGTTTGTGCTAGCAATAGACTCGTAGCGGCGGGCAACTTTCGGAAAAAGTGGCGTGTTTATAGCTGACAATGTCGGCGGTAATTGGTGATTTGTCGATATTTCCTACCCTATATTAACCTAAAACGGTGGGACATCGTTACTATTAGGCACGATTCTTGCTAATTTTACCAAAGCTAAAACATCAATTTGAATACATCCGTCAAAAGTGCTCCTCAGTCTTCCAGTCAATCGCTGGAAGCACGCTTGGAGCTTATCCTGGATAGCATTCAGGATATCAAAGGCAAAAACATTGTTCGCATCGACCTGCGCCAACTAGAAGAAAGACCTACTGAATTCTTCTTCATTTGCGAGGGTGACTCCACTACTCAAGTAGCCTCTATTGCCGGCAACGTGCAAAAGCGGATGAAAACCGAAGGTGGGGAATTACCCAAGACGGCCACCGGTGGCCGGCATGCCAACTGGATTTGCCTAGATTACTTCGACATTGTCGTCCATGTTTTCTACCCCGAAACGCGAAAGTTTTATGAATTGGAAGACCTTTGGAGTGATGGCATTGTTACTGAGTACGGTGAAGCATAAGACCTTTCGCCAAATAACCCCACGTTTTCACCCAACGAAACGGGTGGTTATACGTTAGCCCTTAGATATGAGCACTAATAATAACGACAACAAGCCCGATGGTGGCCCAAAGTTCCAGAGTTACTGGCTATATGCCATTATGTCTCTGGTGCTACTAGCCCTGGTCGTCTCTAGCCTAGGTACCGGCTCGAACGTCGAGATTGATAAAGCCCGCCTTTATCAAATGCTCGAAGATCGTGGCGCCATTACCAAGATAGACCTGGTCAATGGCCGCTCGGCAGAGATTTACATTGATGATGCCAAGAAGAGCGAATCTCGCTACGAAGATGCAGCAGCCAAAGGCCTCGGCGGCACCCGTTACGACTACCGCATGCCGGTTTCGGATCCTACGGTTTTCAACAACTTCCTCAAGGATGCCCAGGAAGATCTAGAGATTCCCTTTGAGGAACAGATTCATCCCAATTCCGTTAATCGCACCAATTACCTCGGGGAAGCCCTCCAATGGTTACTCCCCCTTGGAGTCATCATCCTGATCTGGGTATTCTTGATGCGTCGGATCGGCGGTGGTGCCGGCGGCCCAGGTGGTCAGATTTTTAATATTGGTAAATCCAAGGCCACCCTCTTCGATCAAAACAGTAAGGTAAATATCACCTTTGCCGACGTTGCCGGCCTCGACGAAGCTAAAGAGGAGGTGATGGAAGTAGTCGACTTCCTCAAAAACCCCAAGAAATACACGGCCCTAGGGGGTAAGATTCCCAAAGGGGTTCTCCTGGTAGGCCCTCCCGGAACGGGTAAGACCCTGTTGGCCAAAGCTGTTGCTGGTGAAGCCGGTGTCCCCTTCTTTACCATGTCCGGCTCCGACTTCGTAGAAATGTTCGTCGGTGTTGGTGCCAGCCGAGTAAGGGACCTGTTCAAGCAGGCTCGGGAAAAAGCTCCCTGTATCATCTTCATCGATGAAATCGACGCTATTGGTCGCGCCCGTGGCCGTGGACAGATGCAAGGTGGTAACGACGAGCGGGAAAACACCCTCAACCAGCTGCTAGTAGAGATGGATGGCTTCAGTACTGATAAAGGCGTTATCCTGATGGCGGCTACCAACCGACCTGACGTGCTTGACAGCGCTCTCCTTCGTCCAGGCCGCTTTGACCGTCAAATTGGCATTGATCGCCCTGATCTCAAAGGACGGGAAGCCATCTTTAAGGTGCACCTGAAGAACATTAAGATCAACGAAGCATCCGTCGATGCTTTCGCCTTAGCGGAAATGACGCCCGGCTTTGCTGGTGCAGAAATCGCCAACATCTGTAATGAAGCGGCCCTTATCGCTGCTCGCCGGAATAAAGACAGCGTAGAGTTGGATGACTTCAACTATGCCCTCGATAAAGTCATCGGTGGCCTGGAGAAGAAAAACAAACTCATCAATCCGGAGGAGAAAGAAATAATTGCCTACCACGAAGCCGGTCACGCCATCTGTGGTTGGTTCCTGGAACACGCCAGTCCCTTAGTCAAAGTAACCATTGTGCCCCGCGGCGTCGCTGCCCTTGGTTACGCCCAGTATCTGCCCAAAGAGCAATACATCACTCGGACGGAACAGATGCTCGACATGATGTGTATGACCTTCGGTGGCCGCGCTGCCGAACAAGTTGTCTTCGGCAAGATCAGTACCGGAGCCCAGAACGACCTGGACAAGGTGACCAAGCAAGCCTACGATATGATTACAGTTTACGGTATGAATCCAAAAGTGGGCCAGGTAAGTTTCTACAGCATGAGCCGCGATACTTATCAGCGTCCCTACTCCGATGATACCGCCACCCTTATCGACGACCAAGTGAGGGAACTGCTCGAAAGTCAGTATCAGCGTGCCCAGGATCTCTTGATCGAGAAAAGGTCTGAAATGGAGCTACTGGCTAAAGAACTTCTCGACAAAGAAGTGCTCAGTAGTAAAGACTTAGTTCGCCTGATCGGCCCACGGCCAGTAGATGCGGATAAAAATCCTCCGGTAGAAATGCCAGGAGTGATTGATAATGCTAACGGACAATCGCCTTCTTGAGGCTTAGTCCACTAAGAATTCCTTCTTCGGCCGTGCACCACCAGCGTTCACGGCCGATTTTTCTTTTGGCAAATGCCGCATAACAACTTAGCCGAGTCAAGGAACAGTAAGATCAGCGCGGCCAGCAAACTATCTTTGTGCCATGTCTACTACTGAATACGAATTCCAGGAACTGCCCTTTACCGAGCATGCCCCAGCCGAAATGCAAACTCGCGCCGCCGCTCTTTACCAACTCCTCGACTCCCGTCGCACCGTTCGAGAGTTTAGTGATCGTCCGGTGGCCAAGGAAATAATGGAGTTGATTGTGAAAACAGTCTCCACTGCGCCAAGTGGAGCCAATAAGCAGCCCTGGAATTTCTGTGTCGTCTCGGACCCGGCCATCAAAGCCAAAATTCGGGAAGCGGCGGAAAAAGAAGAATTTGAGAACTACCACGGCCGAATGTCCGACGATTGGCTCAAAGACCTCGAAAAATTTGGCACCGATTGGCACAAGCCCTTCCTAACCACTGCGCCTTACCTCATTGTGGCCTTCAAAAAGGCCTACGACTTAAACGAAAACGGCGAGAAGGAGAAGAACTACTACGTCAACGAATCCGTAGGCTTGGCCTGTGGCATGCTGATTGCCGCTATTCATAATGCTGGCCTCGTCACCGTTACGCACACCCCCAGCCCGATGAATTTCTTGGCCGAAGTACTCGAGCGCCCAGCCAACGAGCGCGCTTTTTTACTCCTTCCCGTCGGCTATCCGGCCGAGGACGCGAAAGTGCCGGTGATTAAGCGCAAGGGGTTGGGAGAGATGAGTGTATGGTACTAAGTTTATTTCCCATCTTTGCGGCTAAACCCCTGGTGGCGTCCTCTGCCACCTACTACCCGCTGCAACATGCCGACCAAACTCTGGGAAAAAGACTACGACCTCGACCAAAAAATCGCCGACTTCACGGTCGGTCGTGACCGAGAATTAGACCTGGAATTAGCTCCTTTCGACATTCTGGGTTCCTTGGCCCACGTGCAAATGCTCTCCGAAGTTGGGCTTTTAGCAGCGGGCGCGGCGCGCAGGTGCAAAGAAAAGTTACAAGAGCTGTATCAGGCTGCCCAAGCGGGAGATTTTTTGATTGAAGACGGCGTCGAAGACGTACACAGCCAGGTCGAATTGCTCCTCACCCGTGCCCTAGGAGACGACGGTAAGAAAATCCACAGCGGCCGTAGCCGCAACGATCAGGTACTGGTAGATCTACGGCTTTACTTCCGCCACCGCATCCAGGGCATCGTAGAACAAACGGCCGCTCTGAGCCAAACCTTGACGGAGCTCAGCGAAGAACACCACGACAAACTGATCCCCGGCTACACCCACCTGCAAGTGGCCATGGTATCCAGCTTCGGGCTCTGGTTCGGTGCCTACAGCGAAGCACTAGTGGACGATCTTCGAATCTGGAAAGGAGTGTATGAAGTCGTCGACCAAAACCCCCTCGGCTCCGCCGCCGGTTACGGTTCTAGCTTTCCGCTGGATCGAGACCGCACTACGGCGCTTCTCGGCTTCCGGGAGCCCGCCGTCAACGTAGTGGCCGCCCAGATGGGCCGGGGTAAAACCGAACTCTTACTGGCCTTCGCCATTGCCGGCATCGCTCAGACGCTCGGCAAACTGGCCATGGATGTCTGCCTCTACAGCTCCCAAAACTTCGGGTTCCTACAGTTGCCGAACGAGTTGACCACCGGCTCCAGCATCATGCCTCACAAGAAAAACCCCGACGTTTTTGAACTACTCCGGGGGCGATGTAATCTGTTGCAGTCGCTTCCCAGCCAGATGGCCCAACTCACCACCAACCTCCCTTCCGGCTACCACCGGGACTTCCAACTGCTCAAAGAAGCGCTCTTCCCAGCCCTGGACCAACTTGAAGACGGCCTTGCTATTGCTCTTTACGCCTTGCCCCGCACCCGCGTCCGCGCCCAAGAACTCCCTACTGATCCGCGCTACACTTACCTCTACTCCGTAGAAGCCGTGAATCAGCTCGTCTTGGATGGTGTTCCCTTCCGCGATGCCTACACCCAGGTAGGTAAGGACATTGAAAACGGGACATTCGTGCCGCCTACTGAGCTGAAGCACACCCACTTAGGCAGCCTTGGCAACCTGGGAAATGAGCGCATTGCCGCTAAACGGAAAGCCGTATTGGAAGGCTTCAAATTCCAAAATGCGACCCAAGCACTAGAGCAGCTTGTCTCCTAAGTCAGAGTGGGAGGAACTGGGAACTGGGAACTGGGAACTGGGAAAATATAGTTCCTAGTTCTCAGTTACTACAAGCTAAAGCGTCCCCCTTAGTTCCTGCTCGCGCTCAATGGCTTCGAACAAAGCTTTGAAATTTCCTTTCCCAAAACTGGTCGCTCCTTTCCGCTGAATAATTTCAAAAAAGACGGTTGGGCGGGGCTGCACGGGCTTCGTGAAAATTTGCAGGAGGTAGCCTTCGTCGTCGCGATCAACCAGAATGCCAAGTTCGCGTAACGGCTTGAGGTCTTCGTCGATCTCCCCTACCCGATCTAATAAGGTGTCGTAGTAGTTGCCAGGGACGCGGAGGAATTCAATACCGCGATCGCGAAGAGCGGTGACGGTTTCGATAATGTTGTCCGTCGCCACGGCAATGTGCTGAATGCCGGGGCCATGGTGGAATTCGAGGTATTCTTCGATTTGGCTCTTCTTAAGGCCCGGTGCTGGCTCGTTGATCGGAAACTTGACCCGGCCGTTGCCATTGCTCATTACCTTACTCATCAGTGCCGTGTACTTCGTGCTGATGTCCTTATCGTCAAAGCTAATCAGCTGGTGGAAGCCCATAACGTCGGCGTACCAATTCACCCATTTGTTCATCTCTCCTTCGCCAACATTGCTCACCATATGGTCTACGTACTTCAGGCCAAGGGGCTCCGGGCGGTACGTCGGTTCCCAAGCCACAAAACCAGGCAAGAAGGGGCCATCGTAGGCTTTACGCTCTACGAACTCATGGATGGTATCGCCGAAACTCTGAATTTGGGCGCGTACGCAGGTGCCGTGTTCGTCTGCAAAAGCGTGAGGAGTGGAAACGGGTTCCGCACCACGCTCAACGGCGGTTTCAAATGCTTTAGTCGCATCATCCACCCACAGCGCCACGCAACGGACGGTGTCTCCGTGTAGATCATGCAATCGGCCAATTTCCGTACCGGCCCGCAGCGGACTGGTAAGCACCAGGCGAATTTTGTCCTGTACCAAAACGTAGCTCTCCCGATCTTTCAAGCCCGTACTCAGGCCTGCGTAAGCCAGTGGTTGAAAGCCCATACAAGCTTGATAAAACAAGGCGGATTGGCGGGCATTACCCACGTAAAGCTCTACGTAATCCGTACCTAAAAGGGGGAAAGTGTCTTGCATTTCAACTGGTTGAGGGGCGGTAGCGGTCATTAGGTTTTGATTTTACTTGTCATTGCAATGATTGCATATGCAAATTT
>JBCDGT010000099.1:0-8093 GCA_038750915.1 Bacteroidota bacterium | reverse complement strand
GGATTTCCGTCGTATCCGCACGAGGCCCACTAATGAACCGAATATCCTGATAATCCGCTAGCAGAATTTCGTCCATGGTTTCGTCTCCCGTTAGCTCTTCGTAAACCGAAATATTGTTTTTAGGGCCAAAGGAAAAAGGGGCTGGTGACAAGACTAGTCCATCACTTCCACCACGGTAGTAAAACATAGGTTCTGCTGCTGCTGGAGACCCAAGTTCAGAGTTGTCGTTGTAAATGTACACGTCATCATAACCGTCTTGATCGGCATCACCCACTTTAATAAAGACCGCCTCACTCTGCTCCGTCTCCCCCAAACTTTGCACCTGCGTCAGCGCCGTATTGGTATTTTGGTCTATTGGTCCATTGGTCTCTTGCTTCCAAATCGTTACGGGCTGGCCCGCAGCTCCGCCGAAGACGAGTTCATCGATGCCGTCGCCTTCTAGGTCGATAGCCGCTAGGGCGGGGCCGTTCCGGCTTTTATCGCGCAGGGCGAGTGCGTAGGCATCGAAGTCGGAATAGCTAGATTCCTGGTGGACGGGACCGTTTATCAGGGGAACGGCCGTCAAGGCCGCCTTTTTATGCGCGGACGAAGGTGCCATGATCGGGGAAAGGCCAGGCTCCCAAGCCACGGTGAGCACCTGATCCACCGGGACATCCGTTAAAGTCTTACCGGTTTCGTCGGGGAACTGGATCACCAGTTTATCTGCTTTGGTGTTGCGACCTAAGCCGAAATGTACGAGCTGGTCTACCGTCGATAGGTAGCCCCGTTGCCGATAGTGGTCGTGGTAATGCGTGGTATCACCGTAGCTGAGCCACACCTTGGTGCCCAGCGCGTCGGGGTTACCGGTGGGTCCTTCCAGGTCGAGCAACAGATAATGGGCGGATTCCGGTGCGCGCTCCCGCAGGTTATTTCGGTAAAGGCCAGCCGGTTCGTTGATGTTATTGGTGACCAGATCGAGGTCGCCGTCCCGGTCAAGGTCTACAAATACACCGCCGTTAGAGTAAGTCGGCTCCTCCGGCAGCCAGTCGGCTTCGGTAAACTGCAGTTCGCCGTCGTTCCGAAAAAAGTAATTGGGCTGGTGTACGCCTTCTACTTCGGCTAAAGCTTCCATCACGGTCTTGAGCTGGCTTTCACGGGTGCCAAATTGGGTGGCTTGGTCGCTGAAGTCGATGAAATCCTTATTCGTGATGTCCTTCGGGTAGCCATTGGAAACGTAGATGTCGCGGTCCCCGTCATTGTCAAAATCAGCCAGTAGGGGCGTCCAGCTCCAGTCTGTAGCGGCCACGCCGGCCTGGAAGGCAATGTCGCTGAAGGTGCCGTCGCCGTTGTTCAGCTGGAGGGTATTGCGGATGTACTGCTGGGCGTAGCCGCGCTGTCGTTCCGTGCGGTCTCCCTGGTGGGGAATATCCCCGAACATGGTTTTTACCCGCCGGTTATCGTCGGGCAGCATGTCCACCACCATGATTTCTGGCTGGCCGTCACCGGTCAGGTCGGCTACGTCGATGCCCATGGAGTTGCGCGATTGGTGGGGAAGTCGCTCGCGCAGTTCGTCCCGGAAGCCTTTGCCTTCCTGATTGATCAGTAGAAAATCGTTGGAGAGGAAATCGTTGGCTACGTAGATATCCGCAAAGCCGTCGAAGTTAAAATCCTGGACGGCAACCCCCAGCCCCCAGCCTTCCGTCTGTATCTCTTCGGTATTGGCAAAACGATTGTTTTCATTGCGGTAGATGCGGTCCACACTCTTCCCTCGCCCGGTAGTATCCGTTCCTTTGGCCACGTTGCGGTTGTACTGCTCGATGGCGTTATTAAGCAGGTAGAGGTCGAGGTCCCCGTCGTTTTCATAATCGAACCAGGCCGAATGGATACCATAGGAGCGATCGTCAAGACCGTATTCGGCTGCCGCCTCGATAAAAGTCGGGCTGCCCTCCGCATTGGTACCTTGGTTCAGGTAAAGCAAGTTGGGTGTATCCTTCTCCCCGGAAGGGTTGAGGGTAGTGAAGTAAATGTCTTCCCAACCATTTCCGTCTACGTCCGCTACGTTGACCCCCGAACACCAGACTTCGGTAGTTAGTCCCGCCGTCTCGGTTACGTCCGTAAATTCCCAGCTGTTCTTCTGGAGGTAGAGGCGACTGGAGACGTAATTGCCGCTAAAGACTAGGTCGGGGTTACCGTCCTGGTCAAAGTCGCCTACCCCAACGCCGCCACCATTATAGATGTATTCGAAGACGATGATGTTCACCGAATCATTTTCGGGAATGGTGTTTGCGAAGTCGATGCCCGCAATGGGAGTGAACAGGGTGTTTTCTGAAGGTCCACAGCCGTAACACAAGGCTAGAAGTAGTAAGAATATAAGAGTACGCATAGGCTAAATCTGGAGAGCAAGTTACGGCCGATTAATGCATCCGTAACTAGGGTCTCGAACTGATGTACCAACAATCACCGTATATTTGCGGCCTTAAAGAAATAATCCCATGAAAATTGCGGTAGTAGGAACGGGCTACGTAGGCCTCGTTACCGGAACTTGTTTTGCCGAAACGGGCAACGACGTTATTTGCGTTGATATCGACAAAGCCAAAGTCGAAAAAATGCAGAACGGGGAGGTCCCCATCTACGAGCCTGACCTGGATGTGCTGTTCGAACGCAACCAGCGCCAAGGACGCCTTCACTTCACGACTAATCTTGCCGAGGCAGTCGATCACGCCGAGGTGATCTTCCTGGCCCTACCCACCCCTCCCGGTGAAGGTGGTGCGGCCGACCTGAAGTACATCCTTGGTGTTGCCGCCGATCTCTCGCACTTGGTAAAACGGTACACCGTTATCATCGATAAGTCAACTGTCCCCGTGGGTACTGCGGAGCAGGTACACGCTGTTTTAGCGGACCACCTGGATGAAGACCTTTTTGACGTGGTCTCTAATCCGGAATTCCTAAGAGAAGGCGTAGCAGTAGATGACTTCCTAAAACCAGACCGCGTAGTCATCGGCACCGATTCCGATCGAGCCAAGGAGATTCTCCACCGCTTATACGAGCCCTTTGTACGTAGTGGTAACCCCATTATTTTTATGGATGTCCGCTCCGCGGAGATGACCAAGTATGCGGCCAATTCTTACCTGGCTACTCGCATTACCTTCATGAATGAAATTGCCAACTTATGCGAGCAAGCGGGCGCGGACGTAGATGCCGTGCGGAAGGGTATGGGCAGTGACAGTCGCATCGGTAAACGCTTCCTTTTCCCGGGGGTAGGCTATGGTGGTAGCTGCTTCCCGAAAGACGTGCAGGCCCTAGCCATTACCGCTGGTCAGCATGATTACGACTTCAAGATTCTTAATGCCGTAATGGACGTCAATACCCGCCAACGGTTCCGCATCGCTGATAAGATCGAAGCCTATTACGGTGACGACCTAGCGGGTAAAACCATTGCTCTCTGGGGCCTGGCCTTTAAACCAAATACCGACGATATTCGTGAAGCTCCCGCACTCTACACCATTGACCGACTCCTCGAGGCGGGTGCTAACATTGTTGCTTTCGACCCCGAAGCCGCCGAAAACGTCAAAGCCATTTACGGTGATAAAGTTACTTTCGTAGGCGACCAGTACAGTGCCCTGAGCGGAGCCGACTGCCTGGCCATCGTTACCGAATGGTCCGTATTCCGCACGCCGGACTTCGCCAAAATGAAAGCTTCGCTGAAGCACCCCGTTATCTTTGACGGCCGCAACCTCTACGACCTGCGGCGCATGGTAGAAAATGGCTTCTACTACGACAGCATCGGTCGGCAGACGGTATCTTAAACAGACCGCCAGAAAATGAAAGTCGCCCTCATCGGAACCGCCCACCCCTTTCGTGGGGGACTCGCTGCATACAACGAACGGCTCATCCGTGAATTCCAAGACCAGGGGCACGAAGCACACCTCTACACTTTTACGCTCCAGTATCCCGACCTGCTCTTTCCGGGAAAGACCCAGTATTCCGAAGAGCCTGCTCCGCAGGATATCAAGATCATTTCCGCCATTAATTCCATCAACCCCATCAATTGGTGGAACGTTGGCGAGGGGCTCCGCAAAGAGGGTTACGACCTCGTGCTGGTTAAATTCTGGCTGCCCTTCATGGGGCCTTGTTTCGGTACCATCTTAAGGCGCGCAAAAAAGAATCCGCAAACCACCGTACTAGCCATTATCGACAACATCATTCCTCACGAATCCCGGCCAGGAGACCGGTTGTTCGCCAAGTACTTCGTCGGGCCGGTGGATGGTTTTGTGGCGATGTCACAATCGGTGTTAAAAGACCTGAAAGGCTTTATTGGCCAAAAGCCTGCAGTCTATTCTCCCCACCCCATTTTTGACAACTTCGGAGCACAGCTGGATCGTACGACCGCCCTCCAAAAACTTGGCCTCGACCCCAGCAAGCAGTACGTTATGTTCTTCGGCCTGATCCGAGATTATAAAGGCCTGGATTTGCTGCTGGAAGCTTTCGCCGACTCCCGTTTCCGCGATTCCGACATTCAACTGATCGTTGCCGGGGAGTTCTACGCCGATCGCAAGCCCTATGATGCCCTCATTGAAAAGCACGGTTTGGCGGATGAGATTCTCCTCGCGGACCACTTCATTCAAGACAGTGACGTAGCGACCTACTTCAGCGCCTGCGACCTCCTGGTACAGCCCTATAAAACCGCTACCCAAAGTGGCGTCACCCAGATCGCTTACCACTTCAACAAACCGATGGTCGTCACCGACGTCGGAGGCCTCGCCGAAATGTGCCCGGATGGGCGGGTAGGCTACGTCGTCCCCCCAACTCCGGCCGCCATCACGGAGGCCATCTTCCGCTTCTTCGAGCAGACCAACCAGGCGGAAATGGTAGAAATGATCAAGGAAGAGAAGCGGAAATACGGTTGGGAAATAATGGTGGAGCGCTTGTTGGAGCTGCGGCAATCAGTATCGGATTAACTCCCAACCACTACCTTCGCACCCTATGCCCACCTACCGCAGTAAAGCTCCCCTCCGCATCGGCCTGGCCGGTGGCGGTACCGACGTCAGCCCTTTCTCTGATATCTACGGTGGTGCCATCCTCAATGCGACAGTAAGTCTCTACGCCAGGGCCGCCCTGACACCCAGGGAAGACGGTAAGATTATCCTGCGGTCCGTCGATCGAGAAGAACAGCTGGAACTACCCGCCAGCGACTTTTTGGACCCCAACGACGGCCCCCTTAAGCTGCAAAAAGGCGTCTACAACCGAATCGTCAGGGATTACCTTGGCGGCAAAGGACGTGGATTTGAGCTCGTTACGTCCATTGACGTAAGTTCTGGTTCCGGACTAGGTACCTCTTCAACGCTCTTAACGGCCGTGCTTGGGGCTTTCGTAGAGTGGCTCAAGCTACCTTTGGGAGAGTATGACATCGCCCAATTGGCCTACGATATTGAACGGGTGGACCTAGGGATGGCCGGAGGTAAACAAGACCAGTACGCGGCCATTTTTGGTGGAGTCAACTTCATGGAGTTTTACGCCGACAATCGGGTAGTAGTTAATCCGCTCCGCATTCGCGAAGAGATCATCGAATCCCTCAATTTTCACCTGCTTCTACTCTATACCCAGACGACTCGCGAGAGTGCCAACATCATCGAGCAGCAGCAGGAAAACATTAAGGAGGCTAACCAAACGGCCCTTGAGGCGACTAAGCAACTCAAAGCCCAAGCTTTTGAAATGAAGGAGGCTTTGTTAAAAAATGAGATCGAAAGCATCGGCGAGATTCTGGCCAAAGGCTGGGAGTCAAAACGCCAGATAGCCAAGGGTATTTCCAGTCCGTTCATCGATGCTATTTACGATACGGCCATCGCTGCGGGTGCTTCAGGTGGGAAGATATCCGGGGCTGGTGGCGGAGGCTACATGATCTTCTTCTGCCCGGGTAATTGCCGCTACGCCGTAATCGAAGCCCTCAAAGCAATAAACGTTCACGTGCAGCGGTATACCTTTGTCACCAAAGGACTCTATACATGGACCAGCTAGCCACCGTAAGGCACAACCTGGAAAACGCTATCCACCTGAAGCAGCGCTTGCTGGAAGATGAAGAAATGATCGCCCTGGTCAGTAAAATATCTGACGTGGTCATCAACTGCTACCGCAATCAAGGCAAGGTCTTCTTCTGTGGCAACGGCGGCTCCGCCGCCGACGCCCAGCACCTCGCCGCCGAGCTCTCCGGGCGGTACTACTACGACCGGCCACCACTGTTCGCCGAAGCCCTGCACGTCAACACCAGCTACATCACCGCCGTGGCGAACGATTACAGCTACGACGAAATCTACTCCCGTTGGATCACCGCCATAGGTAACGAGCAAGACGTACTCATTGCCCTCTCCACTTCCGGCAACTCTACCAACGTGATCAAAGCTATTGAGCAAGCCAATAAAAATGGTATGATTACAGTGGGCTTCACCGGTAAGACGGGCGGTAAGATGGGGGCCGTTTGCGATTACCTACTCGCCATTCCCGACACTGATACCCCACGAATCCAGGAGTGCCACATGCTGATGGGCCACACCATCTGCGAAATTGTGGAAGCCCAATTATTTCCGCGCTAGCCATGATCCAAGACGCCATCATCCTGGCCGGCGGGTTCGGTACGCGGCTGCGCTCCGTGGTAGCCGACCAGCCCAAAGCACTGGCCCCCATCAACGGCCGGCCGTTCCTGGAGTACCTCCTCGACCACTTGATTGCCGGAGGAGTGAAAAACTTCGTTTTCTCGGTTGGCTACCGCGCGTCGCAAATTGAGGGCCACTTCGGCGATTGCTACCGCGACCACCCCATTCAGTACGCCCTGGAAACCGAACCCCTTGGCACCGGAGGTGGTATTGCCAATGCTTTACCCTACACCACCGCCGAAACGGTGCTAGTGACCAACGGCGATTCCCTTTTTCGCTCCAACCTGGCCGCTCAACTTGCCCTGCACTTGCGCGCCGGCGCCCTCGCCACACTCGCACTACGGCCAATGAAAAATTTCAGTCGCTACGGCCGAGTGGAGACCAATACGGACGGACGCATTATCGCTTTTCGAGAGAAAGAACCCGTTGAGGAAGGCCTGATCAATGGCGGTGTTTACCTGCTGCAAAGAGATGCTTTTCAACAAGCCGGACTGAGCGGTACTTTCTCCCTGGAGCGCGACTTCTTCGGCGCTAGAGTGGACGAATTCCCACTCTACGGCATCGCGGATGATGGCTATTTTCTCGATATTGGCATCCCCGAAGACTTCACGAAAGCACAAGTAGAATTCAAGGCTTTTGGGTCTGGTCTAAATCAATAATTAGCTATCAGATCTCAAGAATCAAATATCTCCCGCCTACCCGTCACCCTGACCGCTCCCGGCGAACGCGCCCTACGTGGCGGGCATCCCTGGCTCTTTGACCGGGCGATCGCCAAAGTAAAAGGCCGTGGAAAAGTCGGTGATTTAGCGATTATCTTCAGTTACAAGAAGAATAAATTCATCGGTGTCGGCTTGTACGATCCCGACTCACCCATTCGGATTCGCGTGCTGCACCAGGGGAGTCCACAGCAAATTGATGCTGATTTTTTTCGGGCGCGGATCGCAGGTGCAAAGTCCGCTAGAGCTTCCCTGCTGGCCACGGACACGAATGGCTACCGGCTACTCCACGGCGAAAACGACGGCCTGCCCGGCCTAATCACCGACGTCTACGCCGAGGTAGCAGTGATCAAGCTCTACTCCCCCGTTTGGATGCCCTGGCTAGACCTGCTCTTGCCTTTGATCGCAGCGGCTGCTGCAGCCCAAACGGTGGTATTACGGCTGGCCCGCAACGTACAAGCTACAGCCGCCGACTTCGGCCTCGAGGATGGGCAAGTTCTGCGGGGAACACTAGCGCAAGAAGACATCATTTTCCGTGAACACGGCCTACAATTCATTGCCAACGTAGTAAAAGGTCACAAGACCGGTTTCTTTCTAGACCACCGGGAAAACCGCCGCCGGGTCGGCCAACTGGCCGAAGGGCGCGAAGTACTGGATGTCTTCAGCTATGCTGGTGGCTTCAGCGTACACGCTCTCGGTGGCGGCGCAGCGGCAGTGACCAGCCTAGACATCAGCGCGCCAGCGTTAGCGC
>JBCDGT010000098.1:0-8093 GCA_038750915.1 Bacteroidota bacterium | reverse complement strand
GTAGCTTCGGGTTGTTTTACGCCCATGAAGAGGATGGATTTGGTGCTCTTCAACTCGAGCGTCCACTGCTCTAATTCGGTTAATATTCTTTTACCGAGTCGCTGCCCTCGGGCTTCCGGCCTTACGTACATGCGTTTGATTTCCATGGTCTCCGGATCGTGACGGCCAATGGCCCCACAGCCGAGGGCGCGTTGCTGTTTGTCGTAGGCCACCAGCACGTACTTTAGGTCATCTACTGGGTTGAACTGGGCTAGGGGGTGGTCCGCGCCGTGCCGGCTGGCCAAATCACGGTTTAAGCGGTCAACGAGCTTTTTAAAATCCGGATTGTCGGCGGTGGTACGGTGTAAATGGATCATCCCAGGGTAGTTGCAGGTTGGACCTACTGAAGCTGCTTTATTTGCCAGTGGCTGATTATGGTTTGTTGAGCATGCTTTGGTTTTCAATTTTAGGGCGCCAGAGCGCGGGTGCAAAGTAAGGTGTAGGGCTGGGATTTAGCGGTCTAATTTCGGGGGCGGATGCAAATTAATAGCCTGTCTGGAGGAAAGAACGAAGGCTAAGTTGGGTAACCAAAAACATAATAGCCAGCTGGGCGGCCATTACTTTTTGTAGCACGCTTCATCTCCCAGGCGTACTGCTTTGGCTTACGATTTTCCAACAGCTCTTCGATATCTTTAAAGGTGTAGGTCCGCATTAAGCTGGCTTGCCCGTCCCAAGCATAGGCTAACGGAATAATGGGAATAATGTAGGTGAAGACCAATTGGGGAAAAGATAGTGGGCGTACGAATGGTGTCATGGCCCAGGACATTATAAATAGCAGACTCAATGAAAGTGGAAGTAGCAAACACCAGACTAACAGTGGGACTGAATTGGGGGCTAATTCGTAAAGAAACAGCGGTTGCCTGCTATCTTCCGCTGCTTTGAGTACTTGACGAGCCATCTCCGGTCGTAGATGGTGAAAACTAGCTACCATTGTCTTAATACCACCGGGAGCTTGGCCAACATCTTCGGCAAACAAAGGTGTTGATGAGTAGCTAAGGTCAGGGCGATTCAAATTGTTGATGCTTTTTACGGTCGCTTTATCTGGATAGGCATCCGTCAGTAGTAGTCGGACCATTGCGTGGGGTAATTGTTGCTTAAGCAGGTCAATGACTTCAAGCATCGGTCCGCCAGATCCGGAACCCATATCGACAATTTGTAGGAAAGGGTGTTTTTGGCGTATCTCTATTAGTAATTGACTGATTATGGTGGCTGTCCCGTTCATGCGATGTAGCACTCGAATAAGCCTGGTCATACCAGATCGTATTTGGGAGGGCAACCAAGCAAAGTCTTCAAATTCGAATAATTGTATTCTTTTCATAGCTATTTCTTTACCTCTTGGAGTTGGTTTCGAGCTTGACCTAATTGGAGCGCAGGGAAAGTTAACCGATAGGTAAGAGATGCTCGCTGTTCTTGAAAGCCAAAGCCATTTTTACTGTTGCGCTCTACCCAGCTACCGTTGAAACCCAGACCGTGTGTTTTGCTAACGGACCAGTTGAGCGTAAAGCGTAAGGCATTACTGAAGCCATCCGCTATGCCGTTTACCGTGTTGCGATTATACGTATTATTAAGCTGTAGCTGTAAGCGGTTGGTGAGTAATTGTTGTTGCCAACCGATGGTCCCTCCGTAGCCCGTTGTTTCTTGAGCGCTTAGTTCTACTCGGGTAATATTACTACTTAGGGTAAATCTAGTGGTTTTATTGGCCAGGCGAAGGTTGTAAGTGGCCGCGCCAAAGAGGGTTGTCAGATCATCGAAACCTTCACTGAAAGGGTTGTTGTTGTCCGTCTTTTGAGCGTTTACGGATATAGAGAAGGTACTGGTATTTTTTCCTTCTCCGCCAGCATTACTCACCGACCAGTTCCCTCCCAGGTTCTGGGTGTTTGAAGCAATCCTGAGGGTATCATTAAAGACAATTTGGGCATTAGGGCGGTGGTCTTGGGTGAAGTTGCTGTAATTGAGGCCCAGGTTAGAACGTTTACTGGTTTGCAGGTTAACAAAACTAGCGCCGATAAGACGACGACTCGTTTCTGCCCGCTGGCCGTTCAGGTTGTTTTGTTGGACACCCAGACTAGCTTGAACCCTCAGCCGATTACGAAAGAGACCGAACCCAAGGTTTCCCCTAATGTTTTCCCAATCGCCGTTTAGGAAATAGGTGCCCATACTCTCGTATCCAGGATCGATCCGCTCGTAATCTCCCCCGATACTAAACCCTTTGTGGCTATAGTTGAAGCCACCCCGTGCGGCCAGACCTACTTGACCTGAATAGCGGACCGGAAATATTCGATCCAGTAGAGCTGCTGAAGTATTTTCCTCTAATTCAACTCTAGCAGAGTTCCTGTTTCTGTTGTAACCACTAGCGGCTAATTCGGCAAAGGCATTGATGCGCTTACCGATGCGCTGCTTCCAGTTAAGGCCAAGAATAATGTTTTCAGCGGGAGCCGGCAGGTGAAGTTGCTGTGGCAGCGTGACGTTGGCGTCTCGGTCTTCGGCACGGAAGAAGGTGAAGTCCAGATGGCTGGCGGCACTTCCCCAGCCAACTTTAGCTCCCCAGGCGTAACGATTGTAGAGCGGTTGCCGAAAAAATAGGTCGATGTTCTCTTCTGTTTCCCGCAGTCCCTGGCGGAGACGGCCATACATGGCCGCTACCCGCAACTTGCCTGGATTTAGTTCAATGCCTCCCCCGAGGAAGGTGTGATTGTTAAGGGTGTAGCGCCCAAAATATAGATTGCGGTAGCCGGCGTGTACCGTTAACCATTTAAACTGTGGCGAAAGCCCAAACTGCCGAAACACCGGGTGGCGAAGGTTCGGGCGTTGTTGCCCGAGGGCGAAGCTCACGGGAATATTGAAATGCTCCATTACGGAGAAATTAAGTCTTCCACTAGTGTTGAACTGCCACGGTGCTGCTCGGTTAGGAATGCCTTGCACCTGGTAGTATTGGAGGCCCATTTGGAGGCCGCCGGTTACTCGGAGAGGGGTGCGTTCTTTCAGCCCTTTTAGGTTCTGGGCAAATAAAGGCATTCCCCCCAAGCCGAGCAAAAGGCCCGCTAGGAATAAAATAATCCTTTTCATGCTGTGCTTTATTTTTTAGCTGGTGCTGCCAATGGGCTAAGAGGAGATCTTCCTCCTGTGGCGTAAAGCGTCCTAATAGCGAAGGTGGCAGATTGTAGATTAGGTGGTATTATCCACTGGTTGGTATCAGCGGAGAGTTTTCGGTAAGGGCGTAATTGTTCACCGGGCTGGGCCAGGTAAAGTTGGTAGCTGGTGGGAAGGTCTTGCTGGGGTGACTCCCATTTGATTACTTCGCTTTGCTTTTTAGTTAATTGGTCTTGCACCTGCGTCCGCGCCCAATTCCTAACGTTGGGATAGCTGGTGCGTACTCCGCTGTTTATTTTTAGTTCCGGGCTGTCGGTCCACAAGCCGACGTCATCGACGCTCCGAATGCGGTAAGCCACCGTGGTTCGGCTGGTAAGGCTAGTATCTAAGAAAGCAGCGTCTTGGACGGAGAGTGCGTCGAGCGGGTGCCAACCTTGGGCTTCGTCTTGGCGCCAGACTTCCTGACGACTGAGGTCTGGGCTAGTGCTGCGCTGCCAGTTAAGCGCGACCGTATTTCCTGCTGCAGTATAGTTCGTAATCAAGGCGGCAGAAGGAGGAATTCTATCTGGCCGTTGAATAGTTATAATCTCCGAGTACGGCGAAGCATTGTAGTTGTTGTCAATTGCTACTACCTTGTAGTGAACGACTTCGTTGAGTACCTGGATACGCGTAGAGTCAAAGTGAAAGTTGCGACGAACAATCTCCGTAGAGACGGGTAAGAATTCTCGGTTGCGCGCATGGCTGACGTAGACGCGGTACCCCCGTAAATCTGGTTCGGTACCCGCTTCCCACATCAGGAAAACATTGCCGAGGGTATCGATCTGTCCGGTAATTCCCGTGGGGGCTGCTGGTGGGGTGCCATCTTCCCACAGGGCCATTGCTGGAACGGTAGCGGCGTGGTTACCAGCAGTATCGAAAGTCATCACCCGGTAGTAATTGGTCAGGTGGGGAATTGGAGTGGGGTCAGTAAATTCAGTGGTCAAAGGATCAAGTGCTGTCTCATTGACGGGATGATAGGGGCCCTCATAATCGGTACTGCGCACGATGACGTAACCGCGTGTATCTAAATCAGTTGCTTTGGGAAAGTCCCAGGTAAGGCGAAAGCCACCAGTATGATTATCCTCCGCCCGGAGCGCAGCTAGGGGGGCTGGTGGGGTTAAGTCGACGCTCATGGCTACAATGGCATCTCCGGGCTTACTGCGTTCACCGAAGGCGTTGACGCCCACCAGACGATAGTGGCGGGGTAGGTAGTTTTCCAGATCCTCGACTTCGAGCGTGAAGCCAAGGTCGCCCTCCTCCTGGGCTTGGGTTTTAATGATGGGTACTTTGGTGGTTGCAGTAAAGTTGGTCCCGTCTTCACTCACCTCCAAGTAGTAGCCCAGGTAGCGGCGTCGGTTAGGAAATTCTGGCCAGGAAAGGGTGATCTTCTCATCACCAGCCTTTGCCGCCAGGCCAACTACCGGGCCAAAAGGGAAGTTGTCAGTACTACGTACCTGTACCGTTTCACTGGTGATTGCCGGTCCAACCTGTTGTTCCTTTGGTAAAAGCCGAACGCGGTATTCATAGGGTAGGCCACGTTTAATGGTGTGGTCCGTCCACCCCCAACCTAGAGCAACTGCTGCTTTACGAGAGAGGTCGGCATTCAGGGCTGCTAGGAAGTAGCGTTGCTCTTGTTCATCGTATTTAAGGCGGGCCATGCCCATAGGCCCTTCCGGTAGGGTAGTAGGGAGTACCACTTCTCCGTGGAGGGCCTGTGCTACCGCAACAATGTTAGGATCATCCGTGTCAGTTAGCTCCACGAAGTCTTCTTTTTGGTAGGCGATTAAACGATCAGTCGTTACGCTTTTCCAGTTGTCGGTACCGGCTACGCGCCGTTCTAGTACTACTCCTCGCTGGCGCATGAGGGACCAGGTTTGGTAGTCGACTGGCGCCCAACGCAGGATAATGGAGTCTCCTTGGGGGCGGGAGAGTAACCTGATGCTAGGGGCTTCTTGAGTAGATTGAGCGGCAGCAGCGGAGCTTAGCAATAGGAATAGGTAGAATAGGACTACCCGAAGGGCGTCTAGTAAATTTATCGGAGGCATAATGATAGACTTGGGTGGTGGGTGATAAGGTCCTTGACCTCCGCCCAGTAGAATGACCGGGCGGAGGCAGTCAAGATTTAGTTTTGTTTGGGATGTTGGTAATTGAGGGATTTACCGGCTAGGCGGACCGTAGTGTTACCCGCCGGGCGTGGGTGGTAAGGGAAGCCAGGGATATTGTTCTGCTGGTACTTTTGGTCAAAATAGGCGCGAATGGGTTTGTAGTACCGTAGCCAAAAATTGTACTTTCCAGCAAACTGGAGATCGTTTTCCCCGGGCAGGGGTAGGGCATCGTCCCCACAATTTAGCGGGTATTCGAAGTATAGTACGGTACTCAAGTTACCGATCGTTTGTGATTCCTGAGCGTAGTGCAATAGCCCTTCGTCCACCATTTCTCGATAAAGTATGTAGTCCTTAAAGGTTACCCATTCCGTGAAGTCCACCAGTGGAATGTAGCCGGGATGGCCTTGATCCACATCTTGGGGTAAGTTTGGAATGAATGGACTTGGGGAAGGGGTTTTTACGCCTCCATCGTCTTTAAGGGAAATATTACCGAGCCCACCGATGAAGGGAGGTAACACTAGGTTATCCGCCAAAGTATATCCCCCATTACCGGGAGGAGTAGGTGTGGGTTGCGGTTGGGCAACTAAGGGCGGTAGGACTTGTAACACTTCTGCTGCGGAGAGTAGCACGTTAGTATGGCGCACATTATATCCGGCTAGGTCAGTTGGCAGCTGTCCGGGGGCATGGTGGAGGAATTCGATTAGCGGTTTTTCGAAGTCGTAGGCGGCCCCCATGCTCGTTAGTGGTAACCTTCGGCGAGCCGGACGACTCCCAAAGGGGCCATCTTGGGTGTAGCGTTGTTCCCGTTCAAAGAAGTCTTCCTGATTGGGGGCAGCTTTTTGGTAAGCCCACCAAGGAAACTGTGGAAGGTTACTACTGTGCAAGGGGGCATTGGGCTTAGGCAGACCGTCCTCTAGGAAGTTGTTATTCTGGTCGGGGTCCTGGAAGGTAAAGTTGCACCAGGTATTATCGTTGGCACCAAATGGATAGCGGAATAATCCTTGGTTGCCGTCCCCAGCAAAAGTTTGACTGCGCCAATCATCCGTGCCAGTGAAACGGAATAAAGGCGTATAGTTCGCCACGTAGGGTTGGGGGTTGATGATTTGTCCCTGATCGTAAGCGGTATAAGACTCGCGGCGGAACTGACTTTCTATGCGGTCAAAGCCCTCGGGAGCATCCAGGAATACGTAGGGGAGGCGTAGCGGTTTGCCATCTACTGCGGCGTGAAGATCATCGACGTCGACTACGTGCTCCTGGTACGGAACGTTGTTAAGATCTTTGACGGTAATCCCCGCTGTTTTTTCCGCCTTAGTGGTAAACTTACTAGTACGGAAGTAAAACTGGGTATGTGGGAGCAGTGATTTTTCCACAGTTTGGCTCACCGCTCCCCGGTTTTTAACCTTGCGGGCATTCTTTTTGAAGCCTTCAAGGCTACCACCGGGAATGGGAGGGCTTATGGGATTATCTAGGTAATTGGCGTTGGCTTGCAGTTGCAAACCGGCGTTCGGTATTGGCTGGGGGCTATCATTGTTTACGCCCTGGATGAGGATATTGAGGCCGGGGCCATTATTGTTGTTATTGTTCGCCAGCAGGGGGGCATTTAATTGGAGGTTATTGCCCCCGCCATTTCCTCCACCTCCCGCTCCGTGTAAGCTGAGGGTTTCTTCTACGACAATGGTGTTGTTCTCTTCCGTTCCTGGAGGAGGGGTGTAAATGCGGACCAGGTCTAGCTCGTAGATAGTCTCGGGCTGCAGAAAACTAGTGGGGATCGGGTACTGGACCCCTCCATTTGCTCGATAGTCTGCATTACTAATGGGTACGTCCTCATAAGCTTGGGTGGCTACTTCAGTAAAGCGCGCTACGTAAGCGTAGTTGCCCTTCGGATCAAGGCCATCTCTATCCGTTGGTTTGTTACGGAAGAGGGCTTGGTTTTGGTCTGTGAACCAACGTAGATAGCCCCGCTGGCCATTCTCCGTTTCTAGAAAATAGCGTTGCCGTTGGAAGGGGATAGACCGGTGGATACTACCCTTCATTACGTGATCTGGTGCTTCTCCGGTTTCGAAGGTCGCGGTATAGGTTTGTACATCGTAGGTTTCTATAAGGTCGTCTGGGTTATCGGAGCCAAGGCGCATGCCTCGAGCCCGTAGTTCAATTTCGACTTCGGAAAACTCTGGTAGTTGCCCGGCTAGTTCGTAATAAGCGCTGTACCCCGCTTGGTCATAAATGGGCCCCTGGTGATCGCCGTTAAAGGTTTTCCAGTCTTCTCCTTCTTCCCGGGTACGGACGGTGAAATCAACGATTTCGTAGCCATACCACTGGGTAATGAACTGGTCTTCTACGTCGGTCTCTTCTTCGATGCTAAAGGGCTCGCGTGGGAAGTTGAAGGCCATCTGTGGGCTGGTAAATACGGAGCGATCCGTATCCCCGTCCTGTGGGTCAAAGTCTTCGACAATGGGGATGTCCTCAAAGATGTCTCCACCTCCTTGGGTACAAGCTAATTCTTCACCGCGTTCAAATTCTACCCGGGTATCAAATTCAATCAACCCGCCCAGGAGTTCCCCTCGAATGGCGGCCCTTCCCTTCATCCAGGTGGGCTTTGGCCCTTTGAAATCGATGTCGGCGGCAGCCTCTAAGTGGGCAAAAGTGAAGTAGCGTTCCTTGCCAAAAAGGCGGCCACCAACTTCTCCTTTGATCCCGAGGTAAGCGTAGGCTTGCCCCCGACCGTAGTACTGGTTAATCCCGAACTCTTCGAAACTACACTCATAGCCACTCATGTCAACCATCAGGACATCCAATCCCATCACGAAATCGATATTCAGC
>JBCDGT010000097.1:0-8121 GCA_038750915.1 Bacteroidota bacterium | reverse complement strand
GTAAAATATGACCTTGAGCATCTATGCCCCTAGAGTGTGCGATCTCTAGTCTTGCGACTAGTTAAATAACGTCCGTTTGTCAAACGTATAAATCAGGAGCAAATAGTTAAATCGATTCAAATATTATAATCAAAAAAGTTACATTGTAAATAAAAAGCAAAATAATTCGCTTATAGTTGTTAAATTATAGAATTGTCATTATCTTTGTTACATCCTAAGAGAGTTAATCCCTATGATCATAGCCACCTAAAACACCTTTTCTGATTTTCCCATTTTTTGCAACCTTATTTACTGGAGCCGGGCCCATTGGGCCACGGCTTTTTTGGTATTGTTGGTTGGGGCAGTAGTGAGGCCAACTTCGTAAGTAGTCAACCCAGACCCGAGCTGTATCGTTTTTAGCTCATGCTCAAGCGCCTATTTATTCTTCCCATCCGCATGTACCAGCTAATGATCTCTCCGCTGCTCGGCCCCAACAAGTGTCGGTACCAGCCTACTTGTTCGCATTATGCCATCGAAGCGATCCAAGAATGGGGCCCGTTGAAGGGGAGTTGGTTAGCCGTAAAACGGATTGGCAGTTGCCATCCTTGGGGCGGACATGGCCACGATCCCGTACCTAAACGATCGGAGAAGCAGGTGGAAGACGTATCTTAGTGCTCCCCAAGACTATAATCTACTCTCCATGAAGTTGCTACATAAACTATTTCTCCTCAGCCTGAGTTTTTTCTTTACGCTAGGTCTAAGTGCCCAAGGAATCGAGTTTTTTCACGGAAGCTGGGAGGAGGCCCTCGCTAAAGCGAGCGCGGAGGACAAGTTGATTTTTGTAGATGCTTATGCCAGTTGGTGTGGCCCTTGTAAAACAATGGCCGCTAATGTATTCCCCCAAAAGGAAGTAGGGGACTATTTCAACACGAACTTCATCAATGTGAAGTACGATATGGAGAAAGAGGAGTCCACCGAATTCCGCGAGACCCATAGTGTACGCGCCTTCCCAACCCTCTTCTTCATTAACGGAAAAAATGAAGTTGTCCACAAAACGGTAGGCGGTAAACAGGTAAAAACGCTCCTGACCGAGGCCAACTCCGCCCTAGCCAAAATGGATGATATTCCTACAATGGCCGCGGCCTGGGAGGCAGGAGATCGCAATAGCAAGTTGGCCTTCCGGTACATCCGTGCCCTCGTCCGTCAGGGGGAGCCGCACGCGAAGACTACTAATGATTACCTCCGAAGCCAAAAAGACCTGACCACGGAGGACAACCTCAACATCCTACTCACCGCGGCAACTAATGCCGACAGTCGTATTTTCGACCTCCTAGTAAAAAACCAGGAGGCCGTAGTTGTCCTAGCGGGCCAGGAGGCTTTTGACAACCAGGTAAAGCGAGCCGTAATGGCCACTAAGGATAAAGCCCTAGAGTACAAAGATGAATCCTTACTAGCCACCGCCGTCAAAAAGTTTAGTGCAATAGACCCTGCCGGCGGCAAGTTACTAGCTCTTTCGGGGGGCTATGAACTGGCGGCAAAAGGTACCGACCTGAAGGATTTCCAAAAAGCCGCCAAAAAATACCTCACCAAGGGGGTTGGCGATGATCCGGCTCGCCTAGAAGCCTTTCATAAGGTGGCCGCCACTTCTCGCTTTATCGATAATGACCAGGTTATGTCGATGGTGATTGACGCTGCCGCCCGCTCCGCGGCGGCCGATACCCAAACCGGATTCCGCAAGTACTACCGCCTGGCCGACTTCCTACTAAAGAAAGGCAAAACCGACGAAGCGCTTACCTACGCCAAACGAGCCATGGAAGCCCTTAGCACGCCGCAGCCCAACTATGAACGTGCCATCAAAGGATTAATTCAACGGATTGAGGAAGCACGCTAAGGCCGCCACATCGAACTGGTAGTAATTCACGAAGAAATGATCTAGAGTAAGTATGAGTATAACTTAAGTCAAAGCTTATATTTGACAAGCTTTTAAATTTATTCATTCTCTCAGACGATCTAAACCATGCTAAGATATTCTTCTTGCTTCTTACCTTTTTTACTGTGCCTGTTTGTTTCTTCCTTGGTGGCTCAGGGTCCATTAAGCTTCGGTGGCGGAGAAGCTATCGTCCATCAGCAAACAGAATGCCTAACGGAAACGCAAAGAAGTACCATCTGGCAACAATTGGCTATTAACAAAGCAGACCTACGGGCAAAAGGGTTACTCCCGGCTACTAACGGTAAACTCGTAGTTAGCTTTGACTTCCCGCTACGTAAAGCTGCTGGTTTCGACTTTAATGGCTTCTACGCGGTTTCCAATTATGTCGACCATAATACGACCTTCACCGGTGCTCAGTACGGTGCATCTAATTTGGATTATAACTGTGGTAACCATACTTACGATACAGGTGGTGGCTACAACCATGCGGGTACCGACTATTACACCTGGCCATTCCCCTGGTATCAGTACGAAAACGATCTCGCGGAAATCATCGCCGCGGAAGCTGGCACCATCATCGGAAAATTTGACGGCAACAAGGACGATAATTGCTCCTGCCAGGGCGACTGGAATGCCGTTTACGTACAACACTCAGATGGTTCAGTTGCGTGGTATGGCCACCTTAAGTTAGGTTCACTTACCAATAAGGCCATCGGTCAGACAGTTGCAAAAGGAGAATTTCTCGGTATCTTAGCTAGCTCTGGTTGTTCCACAGGGCCACACTTACACTTTGAAGTATACGATAATAACAACAACCTGATTGACCCTTATGCCGGCAATTGTAACAGCCTTAATAATACTTCCTGGTGGGTTAACCAACCAACTTATCGCGAGCCGAACCTGAATGCCCTACTCACCCACGATGCTCCGCCCGTACTAGGCTGCCCCAGCAATCAAGAAGAGCCCAATATTGCTTCCGTTTTCGAGCCTGGCGACCTCCTATATACCGCCCTTTACTTTAGGGATGAAACTCCCGGAGACGTGACCCAAATCCGTATCCTCCGCCCCAACAATTCTCTTTGGGGTGCAACCACGCACAATTCTAATACCTACTATAATTCTTCTTATTGGTATTGGTCCTGGACACTGCCCACTACGAATGCCGAAGGGATGTGGACCCTCGAAGCTACTTATAATGGTGAGGTCATTAGCCGAAATTTCCAGGTTGGGGCAATCCTGCCCGTAACGTTCATCTCTTTATCGGCTAATCGAATAGAGAAGGATATTTTACTTGACTGGACAACCATTGATGAGGAAGATAATGCTGGATTCACCATTGAGCGGTCTGCAAAACAAATCAACTGGGAAGCCATCGGAGAAGTCGCCGGGAGGAATCACGACGGTGAAAACGAATATCATTTTATCGACACCAATGCCCCTAAATGGGAAACGAATTTCTACCGTCTTAAGCAGGTGGATTTCGATGGAACTTTTACCTACTCTTCTATCGTAAAGGTAGATCCAGTAGTGGTAGAAGGCCTTACCTTATTCCCGAACCCCGCCAATGAAGAAGTCAAAATTATTGGAGGAACCGGCGATTACGAAGTGTTCGACGCGTGCGGCAGAAAGGTGCTCTCTACTACCTCTAATAGCCTAATAGATATAAGTGACTTAGCAGCGGGCTTATATTTCGTAAGGTCTGAACAAGATGGCGAGCAAATTACCGCAAGGCTGATCAGACGGTAACCCCCTCGGCTACTTCACTTCGTACTTTGCAACAATCCGATCCCCTCCATAGACGACAAGCTCCAGGCGTTGGCCTCTGGGTAGTGGAGGTAATTGCACCAACTCCGAATAAGGGCCAGGGCCGCGCACACTCAATTCTTTTCGCCAAAGAGATTTAAGCGACTCATCTTGAATCAATAAGAAAGGGGTGCCGGCCGAAGGCATTTGGAAACCCACCCTGATTCGGTTAGCGGCATCACGATTGAGCACGGGCAAGCGGCTAGTACTCTGGATTACCGGGGTCTGCCGGCCACCGGCAAGGTTAGGTGGCGCAGAAGTTCCCGGACGAACGGTGCCTGGTTCCGTTTCGGGTAAGCGCCTCGGAATGCGAAGGACATCGCCAGTATTTTCAGCATCCCAAAAATAGAAACCAGGAGGACTCCGGAACCGGTTGAGGTACCCATTTTCTTCCCCCGCCATGGAGGAGGAACGATCGATGCGGACGGTTCGGACTTGCATCTGCCGCAGGTCGAGCCAAATCCATTTAAACTGATTGAACTTAGCGCTAGCCCGGGTCCAGGGTTTAGCATCATCGTTGATGCGCAAGGGGGCTCCCCAGCAGCCTTCGCCGACGTAGACCGTCCCGCGACGGTCGTCGCGGATGAAGTTTTGGCTTGCACCGGGCTCCCGGCTAGGGCGAATGGGATAGGTTTGTTTTACGGTATGGGCATCAGACTCGCACACCAGGTCTACCCCATACTTCGTAAATAGCGTTGCCCAGTAGGTAATCAGCTCGTCCCTCTCTGGCTTAGAAGAGGTATGCGGCCGCATCGAGTGGTGATATTGGGCAATCTTCCACATTTCCTTGCTGCGAGCCAGGTCGCGTTGTAACCAGTTGAGTTGTTCGCCGCCAGGTGGAAAAAGGGTATTTAGGGTGTAGGTTCGTAGCAGTCCGCCGGCAAAACTCAGGGAGTAGTAGGCGTCAGGGTGGGCCACGTCAAAGAGGTCGTAGATGGACCGATTGGAGCGTTCGTGGTTACCGCGGGTAGGAACAATAGGGGTGAGGCGGCCGTCCGAATTCATGGTGAGTTGCCAATCATCCAACCATTCCTTCCACTCCTGGGCGCTATCACCATTGGTCATATCGCCACCAAAGAGGACAAAATGCGGGCGCAGCTTACTCACCAACCGGTTGGCGGCCTTTAGGGTTTCCCGATTGTTCCGGCTGTCTCCGCCAGCGACAATGCTTAACGGACGGCTCGGAGTGTCGTGAATGGTTTCAAAAATCATCCGACGGCTAACACTTTGGTCATCCACTACGAGGAAGTAATAACGGGTGCCAGGTTGGAGCTTATTGATGCGGACAAAAACGTTGCGCATCTCGTGGTACTCCACCGTCCGGGCGGGGTTGGCAGAATAGCGGTAATTGGCAGGGTTGCGGCCACCATCTTTGGTATCGTAAACGATTCGGACCGAGCTGCCAGAAAAATGCTCAAAGCCAATAACGATACTCTTGGCGGGGTTGTCCCGCCAGGTGGCCCGATAACGGCGGGTACCGGCCTCAAGATCGGCTGGCAGGGAGGACAGGATCGTCAGCAGGAGCCCTCCCAAGAGCTGGCATAACAACCTTCTTTGCACCTGCGGCCGCGCCCTATTATTGACAATAGCAAAGCGTCCTTTTTTAAAAGCGAAGAGAGTAGTTGACACGGGCATAAATCGGAGAAGTAGCTAAAGATCGTAAGTCGTTAACGATTTTAGTAGCGGAAGGATGGCCCGTACCGCCACATAATCCCTTAATTTTGCGTTTTCCTAACAATGAATCCTCTTCTGCTGTTAGAAGTCAAGGGGATGCTAAGTGCTCAAAGGGCCACAAAGAAACAAAGTAAATGGGACGTGATTCCGCCGTTTTTTCCCGCATTGAACGTGAACTCGAACGCCAGCGTAATGGCATCGAACTCATTGCCTCCGAGAATTTCACCTCTCAGGCAGTAATGGATGCCATGGGAAGCTGCTTAACGAATAAGTACGCCGAAGGCTACCCTGGCAAGCGCTACTACGGCGGCTGTGAAGTAGTAGACGAAATTGAGCAGCTTGCTATCGACCGCCTGAAGGAGCTCTTTGGCGCCGAATATGCCAACGTACAGCCCCATTCGGGTGCTCAGGCAAACGCCGCCGTTTTTCTGGCCTGCCTTAAGCCGGGAGATAAGACCCTAGGCTTCAGCCTCGCCCACGGTGGTCACCTCAGCCATGGCCACCCCGCCAACTTCTCCGGCAAACACTTCGAAGCTCACTTCTACGGTGTGGAGGAAGCTACCGGTTGGATCGACATGGACAAAGTAGCCGAAAAAGCCCGGGAAGTACAACCCAAAATGATCATCTGCGGCGCCAGCGCTTACAGCCGGGACTGGGACTACGCCCGCTTCCGCGAGATCGCTGACGAAGTAGGTGCCCTCTTGCTGGCGGACATCGCCCACCCGGCCGGGCTCATCGCCGCCGGCCTGCTGAACGATCCCATGCCGCATTGCCACATCGTAACCTCTACTACCCACAAGACCCTCCGTGGCCCGCGTGGCGGCATCATCATGATGGGTAAGGATTTCGATAACCCCTGGGGCAAAAAATTCAAAAGTGGTAAACTCCACAAGATGAGCCGCATCTTGAACAGCGCCGTTTTCCCTGGCATGCAAGGCGGCCCACTGGAGCACGTCATTGCCGCCAAGGCCGTTGCCTTCGGTGAAAACCTACAACCCGAATGGAAAGCCTACGGCCAACAGGTGATTGCCAACGCCCAGGCTATGGCCGAAGCCCTCGTCGCCAAGGGGTACCACATCATCAGTGGTGGTACGGATAACCACTCCATGCTCATCGACCTGAGTAACAAAAACCTCACCGGCACTGACGCCGAGACGGCCCTCAACGCCGCCCACATTACCCTGAATAAGAACATGGTGCCCTTCGATAAAAAGTCCGCCATGGTCACCAGCGGTATCCGCATCGGTACGGCTGCCGTCACCACCCGTGGCTTCAACGAAGACGACTGCCGCAAGACGGTAGAATGGATCGATCAGATCATTAACGATTTCGAAAATCAGGATACCATCAATCGGGTACGCGGTGAGGTACACGACTTCATGCAAGCTTTCCCCTTGTACGCAGAAACGGTAGCTGTTTAGGGGCTAGGAGCTGGGAACTAGGAACTGGTTAACTAGCCTCCTAGCAGCGCGTAGCGCGTCCTAGTTCCTAGCTCCTAGTAGCGCGTAGCGCGCCTAGTTCCTAAAAATGCTCTACCTCCACATCCCCTTTTGTAAGCAAGCTTGCAGTTACTGCAACTTCCACTTCAGCACCAGCATGAAGACCAGAGAGGCCGTGTTGGCCGGTATCAACAAAGAATTAGGATTACGGCGAGGGGAATTGCGGGAAGGACCAATTCCCTCCGTTTACTTTGGTGGGGGGACTCCATCTTTGTTGACGGAGGCAGAACTCGGAGGAATTTTTACTACTCTGAACGCGGAGATCTATTTAGGTAGTCGGTCTTCAAACGTTCCAAGTACGTCCGCCAGCCATCCAGAAATAACCCTCGAAGCCAACCCTGATGACCTCGACGAAAGGACCATCGCCATGCTTGCGGCCAGCCCCGTCAACCGGCTCAGCATCGGCATTCAATCATTCTTCGAGGAAGACCTCCGGTTTATGAACCGGGCCCATTCTGCCGACGAGGCTCGAACGGCAGTAGGCAAGGTCACCAAGGCAGGTTTTCAAGACGTCAGCATCGATCTTATCTACGGCGGACAAACCACTACCGACGAAATGTGGGCCAAAAACCTCCGCATCGCTACCGACCTGGGGGTTACCCATATCTCGGCCTACGCTCTGACCATTGAGCCAAAAACGGCACTTGGCGTACAGGTCGCAAAAGGCAAGGTGGCGGATACCGACGACGCTAAGTTTCAACGCCATTTCGAAATGCTGGTTGATCACCTAACGGCCGCTGGCTACCGCCACTACGAAATCTCTAATTTCTGTTTGCCCGGCCACCCAAGTCGGCACAACTCTGGCTATTGGTCGGGGGAGCCGTACCTAGGCATCGGGCCTGGTGCCCATGGTTTTGATGGCAAAAACACCCGCCGTTGGAACGTGAGCAGCAACGCCACCTACGCTAAAGCTATGGCGGAAATCAATAATCGGGAAGCTTACATAGCGGCCAAAGATTTCCTCTACGAAGAAGAAGTACTCACTGAAGCAGATCGTTACAACGAGTACATTATGACGGGTTTGCGGCGGGAGAGCGGTGTGAATATCTCCGATTTAGCTGCCCACTTCGGGGAAGAGAAGGCAACGCACTTTCAAAGCAATCAGCGAGAAAATGTTGTGGCGGGCTTATTTGAGGATATTATTGGCGGCCGTTACCGTCTAAGCCGTACCGGTTTGATGCGGGCAGACGGAATTGCGGCGGATGCTTTTTGGGTGTAGAACTCCACACTTTTCAT
>JBCDGT010000096.1:0-8131 GCA_038750915.1 Bacteroidota bacterium | reverse complement strand
CCACCAGTTCCGTTTGCCCCGCCATTACTTGTCGAATGTCTTTGTAGGCGGCTGGTGCTTCGTCGACGGCACCACCAATGAGGTGGACGTTGCGTTCCTTGAGCAGGTCCCGCAGCCCAGAATTCGTTAGGGAATTCTTCGCCTCCGAGCGCGAGAGTTGGCGCCCCGCTCCGTGGCTGGCGGAATTAAGGGAAGCTGGATTCCCCAGGCCCCGTACGATAAATCCGGGGTCGGCCATGGAACCGGGAATGATCCCTAACTCGCCCTTAGCTGCCGGAGTTGCGCCTTTGCGATGGACGATTACGTCGCGGCCGTCAAGAAGTTGGTCTTTCCAAGCGAAGTTGTGGTGGTTTTCGACGCGGACAATGGCATCCTCACCCAGGCTACGGGCAATACGTCGGTGAATATCATCGTGACAAGCACTGGCGTAATCGCCTGCTAGACTCATAGCGGCCCAGTATTCACGGCCACTGTCTTTGGACAGGTCCAACCAAGCCAGGCTCTTCAGGGCTTTGGGTAGGCGGCATTCTTTCATCGCCAGGTCTGTATAGTGTAAGGCTAGCTTGGCCCCCAGGCCTCGGGAGCCAGAGTGAGAAAGTAAGGCCAGGTATTTTCCAGCGGGACGACTAAAAGCGTTATGCTCCGGCAAGCTGACGATCCCAAATTCGACAAAGTGATTGCCGCCACCAGAAGAACCGAGTTGCTTGGCTGCTTTTCCCCGTAGCTGTTTGGCCAAGGGAAGGAGTTGGAAGGTTTCATCCGCCAGCACGGCATGGTCATTCGGGCTTTGCTGCGCCTGCAGGCCGAAAGCGGTTTGTCGTCCTAGGATACCCGCCAAACGGGACTGATCGTTCTCCGCAAGTTCACCTGGCAAATCAAAGACGGAAAGGCACATTCGGCAGCCAATGTCTACGCCCACTCCATAGGGAATCACGCAACCTTCCGTCGCCAACACCCCGCCAATAGGTAAACCGTAGCCGTGATGAGCGTCGGGCATCAGCGCGCCAGCTGCCGCTACCGGGAGTCGCATCGCGTCGTAAAGTTGTTGTACGGCGTTGGGCGCAATGCCAGCAGCCGATTCGAAGATGGTGAAGGGTCCGGAAGATTTCCGCAACTCCGGCCGGATTATTTCAACTACTTCACCTGCTGGCACACCACCTAAGGCTAGGGCTACCCCACTCCACTGATCGTCGGATACGAAGTTATCCGGATACGCCAAAAGGTTGGCCAGGGTATGCTCCCGCCATTCGGCGCTCTCCCGCTTAAAGTGGGTAGACAGCACATTGATGGCCAATCCAGCGGCCCGCTTGGGCCAGCCGAGTTTGACAAGGTCTTTCGTACGGAGCTTCTTTGCTTTCATAGCGGGGCGATAACGCTCTGGCCAACTGGATTAGTTTCAGTTACCTACGCAAGGAGCGTTGACCTCCAGGTTAACTAATACTACACCCTCCGTTCTTAAAGGTCGACGCTCCTTTGATTATTACTAGAACTCAAGGCATACCGGTGTTGGCACCTCATAGTCCCACAGAAACCGGAGCGTACCGTCTTTATCACTGATCTTAAAAGCACTAACGTTGCTGGTATTTTGGTTAGCTACCCAGAGCATGGTGCCGGCCGGAGACACGGCAAAATTCCGGGGAAAGTCGCCTCTTGTGCCCTTATGTTCGATGGCAGTCAGGCGGCCGGAAGACTGGTCAATGGCAAAAACGACAATGCTATTATGCCCGCGGTTAGAGCCGTAGAGGTACTGCCCACTGGGATGAAGGTGAATGTCCGCACAGGAGTTCTTCCCGGTCCAACCTACGGGGAGTGTGGATACGGTTTGCGTTACCTTATACATCTCTTCATTCGCCGCTTTTTCAATTACGTCCACGGTTGCATTTAATTCGTTAATCACGTAGAGGAAACGGCCATCAGCGGACCAGACGCTGTGCCGTGGACCGGCTTTATCCACCAAAGGGAGAAAAGCCTGTTTTCGCGGCACTAGTATTCCTTGCTCGGTATCTAATTCGAATAACCAGATACGATCTAAACCCAAATCCGCTATAGCTACGGTGCGGTTATCCGGGCTGATTTTAGCGGAATGCAAGTGGGAGGAACGGCCCGGTACCAAATCCGCCGGCACCTGAAATTTATCCGCTACGCTAAGGCTTCCATCCGTAGCGATATGGTACAGTTTTGTTACGCCTCCTACGTAGTTGGAAGCCAATAGAAAATCGCCGGATTTATCGATTTCCAAATGGCAGGGGGCCTTGCCGTCCGTCGGCAGCTTGCTAATTTCGGTTAATGCTCCGTCGTTAATTCTGAAGGCGTGAACGAAGCCCGTTCTCTCGTCGGAGTGCGCTAACTCACTAACTACGTAGAGGTAATTCTTATCGGCAGATAGCTTTACGAAAGAAGGGTTCACCACCTGAGCCACTACCTCTTTTTCACTAAGTGTCCCGTTCACCTCATCGAGCAATATTCGATAAACACCTTCCGCCTTACCATCTACGTGGCCTTCGGTGCGAGTGTAGGTACCAACGTAGGCGGTCAAAGGAGTGTCGGCGTCCTTAGTAATGACCTGTACTTTACAAGCGAAGACAAAAAAGAGAAGGGCAAAACCCAGTACAAAAGCAAACCTATTTTTCATGCCGAAAAGTACAACAAATCATAAGGTTTCCGGCCTCCAGGTCGGAAGCAATATTACAACTCTTCCGACCTGGAGGTCGGAAACCTTACTACCGCAAGCGCACCCCCACCTGCCAGTTACGGCCGGGGGCAGGTTGGAAGTAGCGGTTACCAAAACGTGGGTTGAGGTCATTACCGAAGCTCATTCGCTCGTCCAGTAAATTGGCACTGGTTAGGAAAACATCAAAGCGCCCTTTACGGTAGCCAAGCTGAGCGCGGAGCAGGTGGAAGGCATCCCCAAAAACATCATTGGCATCATTCAAAGGAATAGCGTCCGTAAAGGTGTGAAAGAGGTTGAGGTATAGTCCGCTTTGAAGCGCGGCCGCAACTTCTAAGTTTATAGTGTGGGGGGCCGCACCGGGAATCCTCTGACCGCTGAAATCCGTTCCGCGCTGTTGAAAGTTACGGTAGGTGAAATCGTAGTAGGTATAGCTAGCAAAAAGATCAAGGCCAAACTTACCTTCCCTCAGTCTCTTCCAGGCGTAACTGGCCGAGAGTTCCAGTCCTTGCTGGCGGGTTTGGCCCGCATTCCGAAAAAGTTGGGTGCCCCGATCGTCGGAAAAACTGGTGATGGCCTCGTCAAGGGCGAAGAAAAAGGCGATGGCCTCCGCACTGAAACGGTTACGGTCGAAGCGGTAGCCCAGTTCGTAGTTCGTCCCTACTTCGGGATCAAGGTCTACGTTCAGACTTCCCTCATTGGTGCGAAACTCATCCAGGGTAGGTGGACTAAATCCATCCGCTCGACTGGCGTAGAGATAGTGTCCTCCAGGAATCGTATACCCCGCTGCTAGACGTACAGATAGTGGCCGATTGGCGTCAAAGTTGGTGATCCCCGTATTACCGTCAGCATCAAAGGTGCGATCGACCTGGTAATCGATACCGCTACTGGATAGCCCCAACGTGAAATCCCAGCTGCCAGGCGTAAAAGTAGTTTGGGCGAAAAGGAGGGCTTGCTGAGAGAAGATTTCATCGGCAAAATTCAGGTCCGCTGGCTGGCCATCCGTATTACCGAAGTTTTGTCCACTGCGATACTGTATCCGGCCCTCAGCACCTGCGGTCAACGCCCAAAGATCGCCCCAGTTCCGCCGCAGGGCGAAGCGGTATCCTGCTCCGAGGTTGGTTTCTCGTTTATAGTCAAAATTGAAGGGGTGGTCGAAGTAAAAGCCCGTAGCGTAAAAAGCCGATTCGACCCGCCATTTGCCCAGAGCCCGTTTGTCCGTGAGTCCCAAGAGTAGGTTATGGTAGTGGATCGAGGCATTTTTGTCAACGCTTCCTGGCCGGGCCTGGCGGGGGTTTTCTGCGTATTGCTCCGGATTCAGGCCACCGGGAAGTTCATAATCTAGTTTGGTGTACAGGGCGTGCAAGTCCGTTTGCTGGCCATTTTTACCGGCTCGTAAATTGCTGGAAATTTGTAGCGTCAGGCGATCCATTGCGCTGTGCTCCCGGTAACCGTCGGTACGTTGGTAACCGATCCGAACTTGGTTGGTACCTCCGTGGGCGTTTTTCCGACCGGCTTTTACTTCCGCCCGCAAAAAGCCGAAAGAACCAGCGGTTAGGCCTGCTTGAGTACGCTGTTCTGGCAAGGGGCTAGTGTTCAGCAGTAGCGTTCCCGCCGTTCCCGGCCCGTAAAAGCCACCAGAGGGGCCACGGATGACCTCTACTCGGTCCACGTTCACCGCATCGAGGAAATTTAGGGGAACATCTCCGCCAGGTTCTCCGTAGGGAATTCCGTTCCAGTACACCTGGGTGTTACGTACCCCGAAGGGCGCCCGTAGGCTTGCTCCTCGAATGGCAATGCGGTAGCTGGCCGTAGCCCGTTCTTCAAAGCGGACCCCGGGCAGCCGGTTCAGGGCCGTTAGCAGGGAGCTGTTATCGTAGCGGTCTACCACCTCCTCATTAAGGCTGCTCACTGGCGCAGCAATACGTCGATCGAGGGGTTGGCCGTAGGCGGTGACGGTGGTTGCCGGGATGGTGTAAGCAGGTAGACTATCTTGAATACTATTATTGTTCAATTCTTCCTGAGCGGATAAGCCTTCGGAGGAGAAGCAACCACCACTAGGAAAAAGGACAATAAAGGAAAGAATAAGTAGAATAGGAATACGCATCGAAAACGAAGGTAGCAGCTCATTATTAAACCACCAGGGTAGTCGTTAGAATGTTTACCCATTTGGCCGATTTTGACACTTCCTGGAATATCCCTTAGTCCAAATACCGCTCCAACAACCCATCGTAAGCATCAATCCGACGGTCTCGGAAAAAGGGCCAGATGCGCCTTACTACCTCGGTGCGCTCTCGGTTAATCTCTACCACCGCCTCCACGGCTTCGTTTTCCGGTGCCTGGTACAGCAGCTCCCCCTGGGGGCCGGCGACAAAGGAGCTACCCCAAAATTGAATACCTCCCGTTTGCCCGCTCGGGTCGGCTTCAAAACCGGTACGGTTGACCGCCACTACGGGTAAGCCGTTTGCCACGGCGTGGGCGCGCTGGCTGATCTGCCACGCTTCAACCTGACGAGCTTGTTCGGCGGGGGAGTCAGTAGTCTCATAGCCGATGGCAGTAGGATAAATCAGCACTTCCGCTCCGGCCAGCGCCATGAGGCGGGCGGCTTCGGGGTACCATTGGTCCCAGCAGACCAACACCCCCAGTGTACCTACACTCGTTTGGATGGGGGTAAAACCTAGGTCCCCTGGGGTGAAGTAGAATTTTTCGTAATAGGCTGGGTCATCCGGGATGTGCATCTTGCGATATTTCCCAGCGATGGAACCATCGGCTTCAATTACCACTGCCGTATTGTGACAGAGACCTGGTGCCCGCCGCTCGAAAAGGCTTAATACCAACACAACTTCCAACTCTTTGGCGAGGGCACTGAAATAGTCCGTACTGGGGCCAGGAATGGTTTCCGCCTGCTCGAATACCTCCGTATCTTCCGTCTGACAGAAATACAAGCCCGTATGTAGTTCTTGAAAAACAATCACTGCCGCCCCCTGTGCCTTGCACCTGCGCGCCGCGCCCGCACTATTGGCCAGGTTATCTTCCCGGTTGGCGGTATTCGCCTGCTGTACGATCCCTACTTTGAGAAGATTCGGCATCGCCTGGGAGCTTGTTTAACTTTCGGTGGAGACTTACCCTTCCCCTTCGTAATCGTAGGGGAGCAGTTTACTATCCTTTACTGTGGACAGGGTCATCAAAGTCTTCAGGCGTTCGATCTCATCGATCTGTTGGAGGGTCTTGAACAGGAGCCGCTCGTAAGTGGGTATGTCCTTACAGACGATTTTGATCAAGAAATCCGCTTCTCCGGTTATGATGTAGCACTCGGTTATTTCTTCAATGCCGTCTACTTGAGACAAGAAACTTTCACGCGCTTGGTCCTTACGCCAATCAAGACTGACCAGCACGAATGTTTTTACCATCAAGCCGATGGCCTCCGGATTCACCTGGGCGTGGTAGCTCTGAATAACCTCGTTCTGTTCCAGTTTTTTCACCCGCTCTAAGGTGGGGGCCGGGCTAAGACCAATGCGTTTGGAAAGGTCGAGGTTCGTGATCTTGCTGTTGTGCTGCAGGATCTTCAGAATGTTGAGGTCTATTTTGTCGAGCTTGTCGGACATGGTGCTAAGGTGTAATGTTGGTGCGGCGAAGATAGCCGCACCAACAATTATTTCAAAATTTGCCCGGAAAAAGTATAAAATTTTACAAAATACCCACTATGGCCAAATCCCCAGGGAGATATAGTCATTGGATATCTTACTGATTGCCAGGGCAAAAGCAGCCGTCCGCAGGTCTTGGATTCCTTCTTTCTCTTTATAGAGCGAGTAGATACCTTCGAAGCCAGTGATCATTGTTTCCTCCAAACCGGAGCGAACTAAGTCAATTTCGTCAGCTCCACGTGCCAGTTTTTCCTTAACGGACTCACTGATTTCCTTGCCTGTATTCTCTTCGATCTGCTCCAGAATACGCCGGTAGGCCCTCTCGTCGAAGCGCTTTTCTAGGCGGCCGAAGCGCATGTGAGTAAGGTTCTTCAGCCATTCGAAGTAACTCACCGTTACCCCGCCCGCGTTGAGGTAAATGTCCGGCAAGACTACAACGCCGCGCTCTGAGAGTACTTTAGCTCCTCCGGCCGTCACTGGGCCGTTGGCCGCTTCTGCGACGATCTTAGCCTTTACGTTGGGTGCATTATCGGCATCGATCTGGTTTTCTAGGGCGGCGGGTACCAGGATGTCACACTCAAACTCCATTACGCCGCGGCGGAGGTCCTTGCCAAAAGTCTCCACGCCGGGAAAGCTCAAGATGCTGCCGTGTTCCTTCCGGTGACGGATCACTTCGTGAATATCAAAGCCGTCCTTGCTGTAAATGGCTCCCTCTACTTCGGAAACCCCTACAATCTTGACCCCACCTTCATCCTGACTAATGGTAGCCGTATGGGAGCCTACGTTACCAAGGCCTTGAACGACCATTGTCTTACCTTCAATACCGGTACTAAGACCAAGCTTCTCCATCAGGTCCGGTTGCTTACAAGCTTCCCGAATACCGTAGAATACGCCCCGCCCGGTGGCTTCCGTACGTCCTCGCACGCCGTTCTGGCTCACGGGCTTACCGGTTACACAGCCAGCAGCATTGATATCATCTGGGTGGAAAGAACGATAGGTGTCATAGATCCAGGCCATTTCCCTGCCGCCGGTCCCATAATCGGGCGCGGGAACGTCCACGGCGGGTCCGATGAATTTACGCCGAATCAACTCCGTAGTATAACGACGGGTGATTTTCTCGAGATCTTCGGCACTGTACTCCCAGGGATTAATTCTTACTCCCCCCTTAGCACCTCCGAATGGTACATCGACGATGGCACACTTGTAAGACATCAGAGTGGCCAGCGCAACGACCTCATCTTGGTTAACGTGGTTTGAATACCGAATACCCCCCTTCGTCGGGCTGCGGTGGTGACTGTGTTGAGCACGATAGGCTTCGATCACTTTCACCTCACCGTTGATCTTGACGGGAAAGTGAATCTGGTACACACTATTACAGACCTTAATCTGAGCTAATAGGCCCTCGGGTAAGCCGGTATGCGGCGCCGCAGCGTCGAAATAGCGATTAACGCTATCAAGAAAAGAAACATTTTTAGGCATGATCATCAATTTGGTTTTCTAAATCAGACAGGCGGCGATCAAGGCGCCACAGGTAAAAAGCAAGTCCGAGAAAAACAACTACGATTACAGCAACGACAACGTACAGCTTACCCACACTGCGCAGAAAGTCCGCCGGTGGTTCGGCGGCGGATTGAGCGAGCAGCAAAAAGGAGGAAAGGCTAAGTGAAAGCGTAGCGATCCATCGAATCATTTTCTCAGCGAATTTGGTTAGGTTGGCAAAGGTAGGCTTTAAGCCTAAAGGCGAATGTAGGATTTAAAAATTTCCGACACATCGGATAAACTTTCTACAAACTACGTCAGGCAAAAAGATGTATCCGAT
>JBCDGT010000095.1:0-8178 GCA_038750915.1 Bacteroidota bacterium | reverse complement strand
GTCATCGAAAGGCTGCCCAATTGTAGCAGCTCCAAACACTGGCTTTCGCTACCCAATTGCCCACTAGGATAAATCTCGATCTGCATTTGCCCTCCACTTACACTATCAAGCACTTCGGCCATGCGTACCATTCCGGCGTGAACTGGGTGGGTAACGTCCAGGCCATGGGCCAGGCGTAAGGTTTGAGTGTTTTGCTCCCCACTACAGCCCATTAAAAATACCAGCCCTAGTCCCAAAAAATAGAATAGGACAGATCGCGACCCCCTCGTAGAGGACGTTGGGTAAGAAAGAAGCGATTGGGTGGATAGAAAGTTGCTGACAGTTCGCAAAATCGGTCTTTAGTGGCGAGTGCAAAAAGGACGACCTAAGATAGGGACAACCCTGACAAGATTGGTTCTTTGGTAGTTTGGTCCGTTAGTCTTTTGGTACTTTTGGTCCGCTCTAATATTTCACCCCATGGACCTTAGGCCGCCACACAACAAATCGTAAAACGGCCCAAAGAACCAAAAGACCAAACTACCAACCGACCACTTCATGCCTACTTTTAAATTCGCCATTCTCGGCCTCGGAAAGATTGCCCGAAAATTTGCTGAAGACCTCCGCCTGATTCCCGATGCAGAACTGGTATCCGTCGGTTCCCGATCACTGGAACGAGCCACTGCCTTTGCCCGGGAATTCAAGGCTAGGTTCGCCTGCGCTAGCTACGAAGAGGCGATCGCTAGTGGTCAGGTAGATGCGGTGTATATCGCTACCCCCCACGTTACCCATTTCGAACTGACGCGGATGTGCCTCGAAAAAGGTGTCCCCGTGATTTGTGAAAAACCACTCGGCCTCAACGTAACTGAGGTAGGCAAGCTAGTGACCCTAGCCAGAGAGAAAAAGGTGTACCTGCTCGAAGCCTTGTGGACGCGCTTTCTACCCTCCACCCTCAAACTCAAAGAACTCGTCGATGAGGGAGCCATTGGGGAAATACAGAGCGTACGCTCCGACTTTGGCTTCCGGGCGGCAGACCTCGATGCTATTTTACCTTCCACTGCACCTGTACTTCGACAAGCTCAGCAGGGTCCAGCCGCGCCCACTTTGCTCGAACGCAACCGTATCCTCAACCCCGAGCTCGGTGGTGGTGCCCTGCTCGACATCGGCATTTACCCACAATTTCTCGCTCAATTCTTGCTCGGCGCTCCTAGAGACCTTCAGGCTACCGCCCGCCTTTCACCCCAGGGAGTCGACCTAGACACCCAGGTGATCGCCACTCACGCCGATGGCAAACTCAGCCATAGCTACTCCACAGTATTGGGCCGCACGAAGACTGAAGCGCTCATTCTTGGCACTACTGGTTCCATTCACTGGCATCCGCGCTGGCACGAGCCCACCAGTTTCAGCATCCTACGAGCTAAAGACGATCCGCCCGAAAATTTCTATTTCGACTACGGCGGCGCCAATGGCTACAAATACGAGGCCATGGCAGTAATGGATGACGTACGCAACGGCAGAACCGAAAACGCCCTTTGGTCACTGGATGATTCGCTGGCCCTACACACTACCTTATCTCAGGTACGGGAGATGGTGGGCGTGAAGTATCCTGGGGAGTGAGTCATTACAAGCGCACCAACCAGTTGAACTTATCCTCCACCGTGCCGGCGCGTAGGCCGTCGATGTAGCGCTTGAGCATTGGCCCCACTTTCCGTCCGGCCACATCGGGCAGGGTCATTAGCTTGTCTTTGTACTGCAGTTCGGCCACGTGACTGACCACAGCGGCGGTGCCAGCACCAAACATTTCTTGCAGCGTACCCGCGTCGTAGGCAGCGACAATTTCGTCGATCTCAATAACCCGTTCGGTGACCTTATACCCTTGGTCGCGGAGGATGGTAATAAAGTTCTTACGCGTGATGCCTTTCAGAATCGCGCCATCGGTAGCGGGGGTGATTACCTCGCCGTCGATGACAAAAAAGACGTTCATAGTCCCCACTTCCTGTACCTGGGTCATGTTCGGGCCACCCATCCAGAGTACTTGGTCAAAGCCTTTTTGCTGTGCTAGGTAGGCAGGCAAGAGACTAGCGGCATAATTTCCAGCAGCCTTGGCTTCCCCCGTACCTCCGGGAACGGCCCGAACGTATTCCTGCTCCACCAAAAGGCGGACGGGTTTAGCGTAGTAAGGCCCTACCGGAGCGGTAAAGATGCAAAAGCGGTAGGAAGCCCCGGGGCGCACCCCGATGAACTCATCGGTGGCAAACATATAGGGGCGCAGATAAAGAGCGCTGCCTTCTTGGGGTGGAATCCAGTCTTTGTCCAGGGCGACCAATTGGTGCAGCGCTTCGACGAAGCGGTCTTCGGGAAACTCCGCCATCATCATCCGGCGGGCACTGGCGTTGAGGCGCTTAGCGTGATCAGCTGGGCTGAGAAGAACGGGCGTACCGTCGTTGAGCTTACTGGCCTTCATGCCTTCAAAAATGGCCTGGCCGGAATGTAGCACCATACTAGCAGGATGCATGGTGAAATGACCGAAGGGAATGATTCGGTCGTCGGTCCATTCTCCGTCACGGTAATCGGAGACGAACATATGGTCGGAGAAAATTTTACCGAATGGCAGGTTGTTCCAATCTACCGTTTCAATCCGGCTTTGTTGGACTTTCTCGGTACGAATCTGAGTGGCGGTTAGCATGAGACCTAGTTTTTTAGTGAATTGGGGTAAAGCGGGCAAGAGCAATGGAGGTGAATGAGGGCTTCTTTCCCTTTCAGTATGGCAATGCAGCCGCGGCTGGACCCTGCTGAGCTTGTCGAAGTACAGGTGCAGACACTATTGCAATAGCAAAGTTCCGCATAAAAGTTGCCCTCTCCAAATTTTATTTTGCTACTCCTCTTCCGTTGTCGGGTGTTCGAAAAACCAGAAAATGGTTTTACCGTAGTTGCGCCGGTCCGTACAGCGAGGGTCCATAGAGAAATCATGATGTGGATTAGTCTCCAAGACGAAGAGTCCATCCTGGGCCAGTAAGCCAGCATTGAAAACAATATCTGGGATCTCCGGAATATTCGGCAATGGATACGGAGGCCCAGCAAAGATGTACGTATACGGCTCTTGTACGGGGCGCTGGCAGAACTTGAAGACATCCATCCGGAAGATTTTGATGTAGTCTTCTACGCCCAACGTTTTAACGGTTCGCTGTACGAAAGCCACCGCCGGCCCGTGCTTATCGACGTAAGTTACGTCCGTACAGCCACGGCTGAGAAATTCGTAATCGTGGCTACCCGTGCCGCCGAAGAGATCAAGAAAGCGCTGGTCTTCGAAGTCTATCCAATTATTGAGGATATTAAAAAGTCCTTCCTTAGCGTAATCGGTGGTAGGCCGGGTCGGCCATTTATCAGCGGGTGGGTTAAAGCGGCGGCCCTTAAATCTTCCGGAAATGATGCGCATGGGGTAAAGGTAAAACCGCTACCGCGTTTTTTGAGGAACTAGGAGCTAGTTCAGCACTTGGTGCTGCTAGGGGGCTAGGAGCTGGAAACTAGAAACTTGATGGCCTGCGGCCTCCTAGGAGCACATAGTGCGTCTAGTTACTAGCAGCGCAGCGTCCTAGTTCCCAGCTCCCTAGCAGGGCGGAAGCTCGTCTATCAGAGAGCGGCGGAAGCCGCGACCCCCTAACCTAGGCAGAGTAATTCGAAGTAGAGGTGTGGGGCCAGGCCTGCCAGTTCTGGTGGGGTAGCCGGTGGGGCGGCATACTGGCAAAAACGAATGTCTTCTACGTAGCGGTAAAACTGGCGGTAGAGTTCACTGTGTTCAGTGATTTCGCCACAGAGGTAGAGCGGTACTCGGTTGGGGGTCCAGCCGCACTGTTGGTAGGCCAGCAACAGGTAGTAAAGGGCATCTGGGGAAGTGGCGAAGGGGAAGGTATTGAAGAACTGGAGGTTGCCGTTTTGATGAGCGGCAACGAAGAGCTTGTTCCCTCGTACGGCTGCCGAAATGGCCTGGTGGCCCAACCGGCGGGAGCGTGCCCCCCAAGCGGTCAGTAAGCCACCAGCTAAGTGATGGGTTCGCTTAGTGCGTAAACGGCGCTCGGTAGCTAAAAGTCGTTCCCGTTGAGCCGAAAATAGGAGTTGGCTGCCTAGGTCGTTGTACCCTTCGGATCGAACTTCATCTTCCAGGCCAATTAGGGTCAGGTGCTCTAGGTAAGCTCTTGGGTTGGTCGCATTGTACAATTCATTTGGCACTAGGGTAAGGCGCTCGGTTTCCCAGCCCAGGATAGTGGTCCCGTAGGTGAGGGAGCGCAGCTTATCATCCGCTTGCACAATGCTTTGAAGCGCTGCCGTCCAGTCCGCTCGTTCCGCCGCATCCAGAGAGTGGGAAGTGTAAGCCAGTAATTGGTTGTGCGTCCGATCTCGGATGATATACGCAAAACTGTCCATCCCCGTAAGGATGGACAGTTCGTATTTGCGCGCGCTTTCCGGTCGGAAGGCCGCAGCCGTAATATCGTAATTGCTTACTGCCAAGAGCCGGCTAGAGTAGGTTTATTGAGGTCCCCGAATTTCATCGCGGAGCTCGGGTCGTAGCTTTGATCATACTGCTGGAAGCGTACGTCTGCATACTCGCCCATGTATTCTTTCTTCCGCACTCCTACCTGGACCACGGGCACATTAGTCGACTGGTATTCAATCACCTTAGCATCGATATCGAAGGTTTTACCGTCCGTATAGGGTACTTTCTCCAGGTCTTTGAGTATGATGCCAAGGCCACCGATCGTATCTCTGGCCGCGATCCGGGTAGTATCATAAGTGATTTCTCCCTGGAAATTGGGATCATCTGGGTCACCAATTACCCGAATGGAAAGCAACTCCCCTTCCGTGAGGACTTGCTTGAGGGTATCAAAGTTCGGTGCGAATTCTCCGGTAATGTCCCGGTATAGTTCCTGAGCGGAACGGACCATCTCTAGCTTAGCGGAAACAGCATCATCACGGATGTCGCGCTCGGCGTTAAACGCAATAGGTTCCTCAATGCTCTTGTAAAGAAAGAATGCCAGCACGAAGGCCAGAACCAGGAAGAGTAGACTGAATATTGTGCGCATCGGTTGCTTTTAATTTGTGCAAGTATAAAACTTTTCTTTCATCCCGTAGATGCCTAAGGCCTTTAGTTTGGTGTTAGTAAGGGCTTTTTCCGTGGTTTTGGAGCATAAACGGCCTTTTTTCCTTACTCTTTATGGCTTTACCGCTTGTTCTTCCCACTTAGGTTCCAACCTTTTATCACTTCAGCGGTTGGCGTGTAGGCCATTTTGCTAAAACTCTTCGCCTTGCCAAACATCCTTGCCATCGAATCAAGTTGTGACGACACCTCTGCGGCCGTGGTGGCTGACGGTAAGGTCCTCAGCAACGTAACCGCCGGCCAAGCCGTCCACGAAGAATACGGTGGGGTAGTTCCTGAGCACGCCAGTCGGGCACATCAACGCAACATCGTTCCCACCGTTGCCGTTGCCCTCAAACGGGCAGATCTTACCCCCGCAGACATCAATGCCGTAGCCTTTACGCGCGGGCCGGGCCTGATTGGCTCCCTCATGGTGGGGGTAAGCTTTGCCAAAGCTTTCGCCCTAGCACGGAGCCTTCCGCTCATCGAGGTTGATCACATGCAAGCCCACGTACTCGCCCACTTTGCCGAAGAGCCGAAGCCGCCCTTTCCCTTCCTATGCCTTACCGTTTCCGGTGGGCACACCCAGCTCGTCGTCGTCCACGCTCCGCTCGAGCAGGAAATAATCGGACGGACCATCGATGATGCCGCCGGAGAGGCCTTCGACAAATCCGGTAAACTACTTGGACTCCCCTACCCCGCCGGGCCGGTCATCGACCGGCGTGCTCGCACTGGCCAACCTACCGTCGAGTTCGCAAAACCCGACCCAGGTGCACTCGATTTCAGTTTCAGCGGCTTAAAAACTAGTATCCTATACACACTGCAGAAGCGGGTAAAGGAAGAGCCTACCTTCGTACAAGACCGACTCGATGACATCTGCGCCTCCATCCAGCATACCATCGTCTCGATCCTTCTACGTAAACTTGAGATGGCCGCTGAACAAACCGAGCTGAAACATATCGCGCTAGCGGGAGGTGTTTCGGCCAACTCCGCCCTCCGCAGCGGATTAGAAAACCTCGGTAAAGAAAAAGGATGGACTACCTACATCCCCCGCTTCGAATATTGCACCGATAATGCGTCAATGATCGGAGTAACGGCTACTTTTAAGTATGCCACCCAAGACTTCTCCAGCCAAGAGGTAGCACCAACCGCCCGATTTTAACAAAATTGATTAGTCAAATCCTTCCCTTTTTCTAGCATTTACGTGGCAGTCCGCTTATCTTGGAGAAGATTGATCACCTTGTATAGACAAGAACTACCCTAAAGTTATTGGCTTAACATTTGTTTTCACCTGCTTTGGCACTCAATTCATAAAAAGCTACCCTACCAACGGAGAAAAGCATTAATTTGCACCCGCTAAGCAAACAATTCCTCAGCGTTTGCTTTTAAGAACTAACTTTTAGACACTGTTTAATATGTTTTTCCTCAACCAGAGTTTCTGGTTGAGGCTTTTTTATCCTACTATACAGCTATACACAAAAGCGGGAGGAACATTTGCCATGGTAAAACTCACGGATACTCGCTGGAAATAATCCTTAAGTAAGCTGTAGTCCTGTAAGGCGTACTGGTACTGATAAAACTGACCCTCGGGGCCAAGTACCACTCTTGCCTGACGTAATATTTCTTCCTTTACCTCCTTGGGGATCATAGAGAGCGGCAGACTAGAAACGACAAAATCAACGCTTCCCGACGCGAAGTAATCCGTTAGCCGCTCTGCACCTACCGGCAGTACCCTAAGACGAGCATCCTCCAAAACCGCTAGTTTTTCCACAAAAGCGGGGTTGATCTCAAAGGCGGTAAGTACACTATTAGCGTGTACTTTCTCTAAAATCGCGCGGGTAACGCAGCCATCTCCCGGTCCTAATTCAACGATGGTTACAGGTCGGTTGCTGGGCAAAGGAGCGACTAGGCGTTTTACCAGCGCCGGAGAGGAACTAGCAATGGCTCCGGTGGAGCGAAAATTTCGGACAGCTTCCTTAAAAAAGGACCAACGACTGTTCATGCTTTTGTTTTGTCTAATGGTCCAAGGTAGGAAATTAGGCGTAAGCAAAGGTCAATGAAACTTTTTTCAGGGGCTTTCCCGGTCCAATTATCTGCTCCATTCGTCTAATACCGCACCTTTATTTGTACCCCCGGCCACTGTACTTCCATGCCGTGAACCATGTGTCCCCTAACCAAGGGGGTTAAAGCGGTAGTAATGGTATTTTCCCCCGTCTCCAGGTACTTCAAGGCTAAATCCTCAAAAACTGGTTCGTGGGTGGCATAGACGTAGCAGTCCGTCGAACGGCTCCAAATCAGGTGGTCGTTTAAGAATAATCCGTTGCTATAACAGGGAGACCAACTGGTCCAAAGCAGTTGCAGCCCCGAGGCGTACTGGACACTATCCGGAATCTGGATGGTTTGTTGGAACGCCCCGGAGCGGGTCACCCAGTTTCGTGGGGCGGGTTCCGGAGCGTACACCTTTACTCGGTAAGGTCGGGGGGCTAACTTTAGGTTGGTCACAATGGGCGTAACTCGGTAGGTTCCATCCGGGTAATAAAGCCGAGCTTGTACACCAAAGTTTTCCTGGTCGGGCAACCATTCCGTGTTCCACTGCACGGCAAAGCCACTGTTGCTTTCTGTGCTAAACCCGATGATGTGGTGTGGCTTACCTCGGTGGGTTTGCCAGTGTTTACGCTGCTGATGGCCTCGACCACTCCAGTCGACATCTTTACCTACGAAAATGTATTCAGCACGAATGGCATCAGTAGGGTTGGTAATTCGCAAGTAGCTCTTTGCGGGAACGGCATTCGTCACGTCCGCCAGTTCAGGGGGCGCGGCCGCAGGTGCAAGAAAAAGACGAAAAGTCAGGCCATAAATCAAGTTCTGGGGCCAATTCCAACGTTGGGTACTATCGAGTGAGAGCTTAAAGCGAATTGACTCCCCATCCCGCAGTTGCTCCAGTGGAATACCGACGGTCAGGTCCGTGTGGTACATATACTCCGTCTGTGGCGCTGGAATCCAACTGGGCTCAGGAATGGGAATAGGTGGATTCCCGTTGATGGAAATGGTCAGGTTCCGACTGTCTTCGT
>JBCDGT010000094.1:0-8181 GCA_038750915.1 Bacteroidota bacterium | reverse complement strand
CGAAGGAGGCATTATCGTGGGTTTTCTGGACGCTGACGGCGACGGCGATAGCCTCATCGATGATGCAGTGATTGAGGAAGAGTAATTGGTAATTGGTAATTTTTAATTGGTGTTACCATTCCCTAACTACTAATTCCCAAAGACTATTTACCAATATTCCTCCCACCCCTTAAAATAATCTTTGCGAAGGTTTTGCCAGCGTCCTTCCAATCTCCGATATCCGCATAACTCAGACCGCGTTTCCAGACCTTTAAGGCCCGCTGCGGTCGGCCCTCTCTTACGAGCTGTCGGCTGAAATGAAAGTATTGGTGGAGGGCTTGTTTGCGGTATAAATCAAAAGGTACCCGCTGGGGTATGCCAGGGAGATTATAGGCTTGCAGCAGTCGATCCAGGTTTTTTTGGAGCAGTTCTTCCGTTAAATAAGTCGCACTTCTTTGCTTGGGATGCAAGCGAACAACAGCCGTGTGGGCATCGATTTGCCAGAGCTGGTGATCCCGCAAAACCGCATTGAGCCAGAGGAAGTCATCAAGTAGCAGGTGAGCTTCATCAAAGGGGTATTGGCGCGCCAGATCCGTGGCGAGTAGCATGCCAAACATACCGGTAGGGTAGGCCCAATATTGGGGAAGAATATCCTGGACATTCCGATAGTTATACCCCAAACTGCGATTGGTATTGCCTTGTAAAACCTCACCGGAGCGATAAATACCGAACCGATACTGGTCTCCCATCATTGCCTTTACCAGTAATTCTAGGTGATCGGGTAAAAAGTGATCATCATCGTCGAGAAAACCTAAGAACTGACCGTTGGCCAGGCTAACTCCAGTATTCCGGGCACCGTTCAACTGACGATTTTCTTGATAGTGGTAACGAATGCGGGAGTCTGAGATTGCTGCAACAACCGTCTGTGTATTGTCGGTAGATCCGTCGTCAACGACTACGGCTTCCCAGTTAGCATAACTTTGGTTTAATAAGCTACCGATTGCCGCGGGCAACAGCTCTGCTCGGTTGTGGGTAGGGATAACGACGGAAATAAGGGGCTGCTGCATACCATTAAGAGGCAATCACCCTAAAGATACGAGCAATTCTCGCACGTGCCGGGCACGTGCAACCGCTCCTGGATGATCGCCATGAATGCAGATGGTTTGTACTTCCAGAGGGTAGCGCTTACCGTCGGTAGCCACGACTGCTTTTTCCTCAACTAGCATCCTGACCTGTTCCATCACGACTTGTTGGTCTTCCAGTGTAGCACCTTCTTTTTGGCGCGACCGCAGGTGCAGGCTGGGTTCGTAGGCGCGGTCGGCAAAGCCCTCCGCCCAAAAAGTTAGCTCGTGTACGTGAGCCATTAGTTGTAATTGACCGGTCGGTGGGCCGTAGATAAGCGGAATATGTAACGCAACCGCTACCCGGGCTAGGGCATCTGCTCCTCCAATGTAGGCATTGAGGTAGTGGTAGAGGGCACCGTGGGGCTTAAGGTGATGAAGGACGCCACCTGCTGCTTCCACCATACCCTTGAGCGCACTGACTTGGTAGAGCAGTAGGGCATAAAGATCCGGTGCTGGAATGTCCATGGGGCGGCGACCAAAATGTTTACGGTCCGGAAAACTAGGGTGGGCTCCGATGGCTACTTTATGCTCTAGGGCTAGGTCAATGGTGTTCCTTAAGGTGACGGCATCACCGCCGTGGAAACCGCAAGCGATGTTGCAGCTATTGAGCAGGGGCATGAGTTCGGCATCATTACCAATACGGTGGGTATACCAGCTTTCTCCTAGATCAGCATTAAGGTCCATACGCTTAATCAAATAGGCCGTGAAGCTTCGCCTGAACCTTGTTGACCACTTCGCCGAGGTCTTCCGGTTTGTTTGCGAAATCGATCTTATCGACGTCAATGATTAGGATGTTTCCTTCGTTATATGTCTCGATCCAGTCTTCGTAGCGTCGGTTGAGCTGCTTGAGGTAATCAAGGCTCATGCTGCCTTCGTAGTCGCGGCCACGGCTTTCGATATGGGCTACCAGGGTGCCGATACCGGCCCGAAGGTAAATTAGTAGGTCGGGCGGAGAAATTCGCTTGGTCATTTTGGTGAAAAGCTCGGTGTAATTATCGAAGTCACGTTCTGTCATCAGGCCCATGCCATAGAGATTGGGCGCGAAAATGTAAGCATCTTCGTAGATGGTGCGATCCTGGATGACGTTACGATCTCCCTCTTGAATCCCCAGAATTTGCCCGTAGCGGTTGTGTAAGAAGTACACTTGAAGGTTGAAACTCCACCGCTTCATATCGTTGTAAAAGTCGCTTAAATAAGGGTTGTCGTCGGCACTTTCGTAGTGGACGTCCCAGCCGAAATGCTGTCCGAGTTTGGTGCAGAGGGTCGTTTTACCGGCGCCGATATTGCCGGCGATGGCGATGTGCTTTATTTGCTTGCTGCTACTAGCCATTAGATTATTTAGGGGTGGAGTGGGCGGTAAAGGTAGTAAATCCGCTTGCTTTCGTGGGTTAAGTTTCGGCCGTTAGGCAGCGAGTGCCTTTTCCCGTCCGGAGGGCCACTAGATCACCGATAACGACCTCCTTTACGCCAGCGGAAACGGCAGCGAAGGCATTGTCGAGTTTAGGGACCATTCCAGCGGCGATGGTTCCGTCCGCTTTGAAGCCAGCGTAGCTGGCGGGGGTGAGCCGGGAGATGACAGAACCATGGTCTTGAATATCCTTTAATACGCCGGGCAGTTCAAAGCAGTATTGAAGCGATACGGCGTAGCCATACTGTGCCAGTGCGGTAGCAGCTTCGTTGGCGATGGTGTCTGCATTAGTATTCAGGAGTTGCCCCTTGCGGTCGTGCGTAATGGGGCAGAGGACGGGGCGGAGCCCCAGGCGTAACAAACCATCGATCAGGCTAGCGTTCACGCTGATCACATCACCGGCAAATCCATAATCGATGGTTTTTACTGGACGCTTCCGGGCCAGGATGGCATTGGCGTCCGCTCCACTTAACCCAATGGCGTTGGTGCCGCGGCTTTGCAGCTGAGCCACTACGTTTTTATTCAACAGGCCGGCATAGACCATCGTAACGATCTCTAGCGTTGCTTCGTCGGTGATCCTTCGACCGTCGATCATCACTGGTTCTCGACCCATCTCGGTGATTACTTGACTGGCTTTACGGCCACCGCCGTGAACCAGCACGGCCGGTTCGACGAGCTGGGCGAAGTAGTCCAGTGCTTCGTGCAGGGCGGCGGCATTGTTGATAATGTTGCCGCCAATTTTCAGGATGGTGAGCTGCATGGGGAAGTATTAGGTCGTGCGGCCTCCGGCCGGCCTGGCAGTAGGTGCTATTTAGCAGCAGCAAGTTATAAACAATCTGGTGCTGGAATACCTATAACCATACTAATACACTGGTTCCACGGTCAGTCCCGCTTGTCGCAACAGGGCAATAACGCCATACTCTCCGCCGAGATGGCCTGCACCGACAGCATAGAATTTTCCTCCTTCTCCCGTGGCGGTAGCCGCTTCTTGGATAGTGGGGGCCCAGTTGGCATTGCGCTTGGTGAGTAATAGCTCTTCGAAGCGAGCTACTTCGGCGGTTTCGTCGGTAATCATGGTGGCCATTTCGGCTACTGCCTGGCGGCGGTAGAGTTTCACCATACGTTCCAGCTCATTAGACGTATCCCCTTTATCGCTAGCTTGATCGGCTTCTACCGCATCCAAGAGCATGAGCGCCTGGGCGGTGTAAGGAATGGAGTCAAATAAGCCCAGCTGGAATTCCATGGTTTCCAGCCCACTGATTTTTTTGCTGCCTGCCTCCGCTATTTCAGTGAGCTCCATTTCGTAGCTTTTCATGCCCCCAGCACTCATGCCACCTCCGTCCGCCATGCCCTGAAGGTCTTGACCAACCATAGCACTGAGGAATAAGGGCTTCATCTTCTTAAAGATGAAAAAAGGAAGGCCGGATTTGGTAAAGTACCCTTCTACGGTTGCGTATTGCTCCGCGGAGAGGAGGTCCTCCAGGCTGGTGTCACCGCGCATATTGATCTTGGTCAGTAGTCCCATTATTTTGGTAGGGTCTTGCATCTCTCGTGGATCAATTTCAAATAGTACTTCCTCACTATCATTGATGGCGGACACGACTTTAGCGGGAAGGAAATAGTCTTTTTCCGGAATTAGGTGAATGGTGCCAAAGAGGAAACTTGGGGTGGCATTCCCCGGTGCGGAGATTCGCCAAAGCAAAGAAGTATCGGCAGCGACAGGCGCAAACTTGGGCGCTTCCGCAGGAGCGGGGTCCGCTACTGCAGCCGGGGCAGTTTGTGCAATGGCGGCAGTAGGACGAGAGCAAGAAACCAAGAGCCACAATAAGGCAATTGAAAAAAGAGAATAACGCATTGGCAAGGGCAAAAGAAGTTTGTTACTCGTAAAGAACGGAACTTCTAAAGGAAAGTTGGTTGGGGAAGGCAGCGAAATGTCAAGGAGTTAGGTGACCTCCTGCTCCCTTTTATAGCTAGGTACCTGTCTTTGCTAAGCAGAAGGGGTACGTATCAACCATCGTTTGCTCAACACGGGTGCCGAAACGGTGTTAACGTAGCGCACCTGGAGGTTGGCGTTCCCGGTTGGGATAACCGAACAGTGCAGGATGGCCGAATCTGGCATTCGTTTTACCTTGATGGGAACGCAATCAACGATTATGCTTAGGTACGCCATTTTCTTGCTGGTCGGAATAGGGCTTTTTTTCGGAACCAGTGCCTGCTCCGAAGGCGCGACAACGGACTTGGCACCCGCGGAAGCGCCCAAATCGCCAAGCAATATCGTCTTTATCTTAGTCGACGACTTAGGATGGATGGACCTGGGCGTACAGGGCAATAAATGGTACCCGACCCCCAACATTGATCGTTTAGCGGCCCAAGGTATTCGCTTTACGGATGCTTACGCCGCGAGTCCCGTTTGTAGCCCTAGTCGAGCGGCGATGATGAGCGGCATCAGTGGAGCCCGGACCGGGATCACCGATTTCATCCCCGGTCACTGGCGTCCTTACGAGGAGCTTTACGTACCGACTAACCGCACCCAGTACCTGCCGTCCAGCTATCAGACCTACGCTGAAAGCCTTAAGGAGGGAAGCTACACTACGGCCTACTTCGGGAAATGGCACTTGGGGTGGGACCCACAAAAGCATAGCCCGCAGGCCCAGGGCTTCGATACGGCCCACGTACAGGGCGGTTGGGGACATTTCGTTCCGCCCATCAAGTTTACCCCAAAGTACCCCAAGGCAAAAGAAGGCGACTACCTGACGGATTTGTTGACGGATATGACGATTGACTTTATTACCGAGCAGCAAGACACTAATTTTCTAGTTGTCTGTTCTCATTTCGCCGTTCACGTGCCACTGGAGGCACCCGACGAGATGGTTGATGCGGCCGGTAAGCGGGCCCAACCAACGGACCGAACCTATAACCCCACCTACGTAGCCATGGTGGAAGCAGTCGATCAAGGGGTAGGCCGGATCTTAGCGGCGTTGGACTCCCTTGGATTGAGCGAAAGCACACTGGTGATTTTTGGTAGCGACAATGGAGGTCTACGGCAGATTTTCAATAAGAGTGATGATGTAATAGCCACCTCAAACCTGCCACTAAGAGATGAGAAAGGGACGCTCTACGAAGGAGGTATTCGGGTGCCATTCCTCCTGCGGCAACCGGGTACCATTCCTGCCGGAACGGTTTCTTCGGAACCAGTCACCGGTTTGGACCTTTACCCCACTTTGCTAGTTGCTGCGCAATTGCCGGCCATCGATTCCCTAGATGGCCATGCGCTGCAACCATTGTGGGAAGTAGGACTTTCCTTTCCCGAGCGGCAGCTCTTTTTTCACTATCCCCATTATCACCACAGCCGTCCGGCGGCGGCAATTCGCGAGGGAGACTATAAGCTGATCCGCTTCTTCGATCAGGAGCAACCGGAGCTTTATAACCTGAAGCAAGATATTGGAGAAAAGAATGATTTGAGCACTACCGCTCCGGAAATTAGCGGGCGCCTCCTAGCTGACTTGAATCACTGGTTGTCGGAGACAAAGGCCCCTCTCCCCAAGGACAATCCGAATTTTGATGCCCCCCGGAGAGCGGAATGGGGTAAGCGGCCTAAGTGACTCTGGTGCAGCTGATTAGCCCGTGAGTCATGCGTCCGAAATGAAAAGAGGCGACAAAGCTGGCGAAAACCATTTTTGATAAATTAGCATTGGGTATGTTAGCGTAAGTATTTCATGAGTGCAATGCGTTTCAGTACTAGGCTGTACTCCTTTTCCCAATACTCTGTATCTACATGCAGCTTGTCCCGATCAAGAAAAAACTTTTTGGCCTCAGTTGCTTAATTGCTCCCTTGTTTTTCATTTTGCAGCAAACGGAGACTTCCACTGCGCCTCTACTTGCGGTAATGGTGGAAGACTGTGCCAATGCCCTTGATGACGATGGGGATGGCTTGGTAGATCTCAATGATCCGGACTGTACTTGTTCCCTGATTGAACCAGTCTCCCTTATTCCCAATCCGTCTTTTGAGGAGCTAAATTGTTGTCCTTCCACCCGTAGTCAACTTAACTGTGCTGAATCTTGGGTGCAAGCTTCAGAACCTACTACTGATTTAATTCACAATTGTGGCTGGGAGGGATGGCCTGATTTTCCCCCACCTTTACCATTTCCGGATGGGGATGGAGTGATGGGGTTTCGTGATGGTCGGATGGGTACTGGTGAGCCTGGCGATGAGGGCCCCAGGCCCAATTGGAAAGAATACGCAGGGGCCTGCTTATTGGAACCCTTACAGGCAGGGCAGACCTACCGAATTGAATTTGACTTGGGGTTCGTTGATCGGCAAAAGTCTCCTCCGATTTGGGTGACTTTTTTCGGAACCGTCGATTGTACAAACCTCCCTTTTGGCATTGGTGACGAAGAACTTGGTTGCCCCACCAACGGAAGAAATTGGATTCGGCTAGGGGAGCGTTTGGTTTCCGGCGGCCCCGGGAGCTGGGTCAACACTTTTATCGAAGTGACTCCAAACGTAGATATTGCCGCTATTGCCATCGGCCCGCCTTGCGCCCGCAGCTCGGCCCCAGTGAGTACGTTCTATTTTTTCGATAATTTGATTCTCGACAACTTAACCAACTTCACCTTTAGGGTGAGGCCCACAACGCACCCGTGCGCGGAAGACCTAGCTTTTGAGGTTCCGGAGTTGTCCGGGCTCACTTACCAGTGGTATCTAGATGGTATTGCTCTTGTTGGAGAAACGTCTTTCCTACTCAGCCGAAGTTTTGGTGAAGGGGAATATCAGGTGGTTATCGACGATGGTATGAGTTGCCAGGTGTCGGATGCTTACCGGTACCGCGTTCCGGTCATTTTCTCCACCCCTTCGGTCACCATATGCGCTGGCGAAACCTATCCTTTTGGGGAGTTGGAATTGAATTCTTCGGGGAGCTATCAGGATACCTTCCGGTCGGTGGCGGGCTGTGACAGCATTGCCCAACTGGAACTGCTTGTGCTAGATGAGCTGAGCGAAGAGGTGTCGGCTAGAATTTTCCCGGGAGAAAGCTATTCCGTAGGCAGCCGTCGCCTAGAACGCCCGGGTGAATACCCAATTAGGCTATCCTCTAAGCTAGGCTGCGACAGTTTGATACTATTAGATCTCTCCTATTACCAGGTCTATTTCCCTTCCGCTTTTTCCCCGAATGGTGATGGGATCAACGATCGGTTTGGGGTACAAGGTGGGGAGGACTTGCTAGAGGTTTCTCGCCTCGAAGTCTTTGATCGCTGGGGCAATCTCCTCTCCGATGAACCTGAGTGGGACGGCTACCGAGCAGGGGAGCCGCTCGATCCGGGGATCTACGTTTTTATCGCTTATCTCATCATGTCCGATGGCTTAGAGCGCCGGATGGCTGGGGAAGTATTGTTGTTGAAATAGCCTTGTAGGTAAAGCACGTATCTTCGCCTTTAATGAAAGACATTTTTGATTTATTAGGCCGGGTGCTACTATCGTTTATCTTCTTCTTTGAGGCCTACGATTACTTTGCTTACGAAAGAATGAATAAGGAAGCCATGACGATCTACGGGCTTACCTGGAATCAGGACTTTTTCCTCTACGGAGCTATTTTTCTCCTGCTGATCGGTGCCCTAACTATCTTGCTCGGTTACCGAATGCGCCTTGGTGCGGTGTTATTACTCATTTACTGG
>JBCDGT010000093.1:0-8197 GCA_038750915.1 Bacteroidota bacterium | reverse complement strand
GTAATTACCCTGAATCTGCCAGTCTAATCTGGCGGTTCTCTTGCTCCGGTAACTGGCTTGTACGTTCACATTATGGCTGCTTTCTGGAAGCAATTCCAGGTTTTCCTGAATCAGTTGTCCGTCGCCAAAGATCTCGTCCTGCCGCGGTAGGCGATAAGCAAATTCGTAACTCAGTTTAGTAGAGAGCCGATACGACCAGTCGTAGCGTAGCCCGTTGCCCGCTCCATAGTTGCTCGCCGCTCGTTCACTGATCAGCACTTCGTCTATGCTGGGGTCGAGTGACTCGATGCGGATGTTTTGGCGGTAGTTTTTTACGAAAGCAATATTCTGTAAGCGACCATCGAGCAGGTCGGCGGCGTACTCCAGTCCGGTTACCAGGTCGAAGAGGTAGCCATCGTCCAGGGCTGGGTCGAAGGGGCCATCGATCAGTAGGTCGTCGGCGGTGCGATACTGGCGGGTGGGGGCTACGGATAGCTTGAAGGCGTGCTGCTCAGACGGACGGAAGGTCAGTTGCTGGCGAGCAAACAGACTTTGACTCTTGGTAATCAGGTGGTCGGGGAGTCCTAGTTCTCCGGCGGTGTTATTGACCCGGATCACCTCGCCGAACCAGTTGTAGAGGTTACGGCTGGTGTCGATGGCCGTGCGCTCGTCGTAGTTGTAGCCGGCTTTCAGGTCCAGCTCCCACTTGGGGTGGAGGTTAACGTTGTAGCCGAGGTTAAGCCCGGCGGAGTAACTGGTGAATAGCAACTCACCGAAGGGACTACCGCCCACTGCTTGGCTTATCCCGAGAGTGGGCTGGTCGATCAGTCCGGGCTGCTGGCTGTTCTGAATCTCGTTTTCGTAATTACCGTAGTAGCCCTCCAGACTGAGTTCGTTCGCCCAGCGTTTATCCCGAAGGCCCACGCGCAGGTTAGCTCCGTAGGCGCGGTAGGCATCGTGAAAGCGTTCGATGGTAGCTTGTTGCAGTTGTCCGGTAGAGGTACCGTCTTCGCGGGTTTCGCTTATGGCTACGTCAATTTTGTAGTTGTTGTCGGTGTAATCGAAAAAGCCACCCGCCGCGACGAAGAATCCCGTTTTTGCGTCGGCGTAATTGACGTTGCCCGTTACCCGGTGGGTCCCGAAGGAGCCGATTTGGTAGGAGGCGGAACCACTATAGCCGTTGCGCAGACCGGGGGGCACCAGATTGACCGCTCCCCCCAGGGCATCCGCCCCAAATTGTACGGGAACCACTCCCTTATAGACCTCGATGCGATCGATCATATTAACCGGTACGTTGGCGATGCCAAAGCCGTAGGGGGAGAAGGCGAGGGGCACCCCGTCATAGAAGAAGCGCACTTGGTCGCCCGAGAGGCCGTTGAGCGCAAAGCGGAAGCCAGAGCCTAGGCCGCCACCACGCTGTACGTTGACCCCTTCCGTCTTAGCCAGGATATCGCCCAGGTCGGCGGATTTTAATTTGACTTCCTTGGTTTCGATTACTGCGATGGCCTGAGCGGTAGATTCGAGCCGGGCCTTTTCCGTCTGGGCGGTCACCGTTACGCTTTCCAGTAAGGTCGCGTTTTCCTTCAGGACCACATCGCGCTGTACGACCTTGCCCGTCGGCAGGTCAACGGCTATTTCTTCCGTAGTGTAGCCGATGCCCGATACGGATAGGGTGTAGCTACCCGGCGGGAAATTTTTAAGTTCGTAGCGCCCGTCTAGGTCCGTGGCGGTGCCGTTGTTGATTTCCACGAGTACCACGGTGATACCGATCAGCGGCTCGCCCCGCTCGTCCGCTACCCGGCCGCTCAATGAGGCGGAGGACTGAGCGAGGACTAACGTGCTGACGGATAAGGCGATTGCTAGAAATAATTTTTTCATCTCTTGTTGTCCATGATGTAGACGGAAAAGTCCCCTTCTAATACATCAGAGCCGCTAGGGCCAGAAACGTAAATTGCCCGGTCGAGCAAGCGGGGATTTTCCACCGAGCCTTGCAAGTAATAAGTCCGCTGCGGCGCCAGGGTAAAAGTAGAATCTCCCACCTCGATGGCTTTGGCCCTAGGGCCATCGTTATGCAGCCGCAAGGTGCCGGCAAACTTTACCTGGAAGGCGTCTCCTGGCAGGCTTCCATGCGCGCCGTTACCCCCTGTGATATAGAGGTGATTTTTGGGGACCTTGTTGGTTACCGCATCGGTGCTGGTGTAAGCTGAGAGTCGCCCCCCGAAAAATACTGCTACGAGTAAGCAGGCGGCGGCGGCGTAGCGCAGCAGGTGCTTAGACAAAGAGACGACACGAGTACTCCGGTCGGGCCTCATATCTTCTTTGATGTTAAGCCACATTTCGTCTCGGTAAGTGGCTTTCGTTTTCTCGTCAAAGGGCAAGGGCGGGGCATCTCCATCGGAGCTCAGCCAGTTCTCGACTAGTTGTCGTTCCGCTGAGGAACAATCGCCGGAATAGTACCGCTTTAATAGTTCTTTGCTTATTTCACTCATGATCAAAAATTTGGATACGCTGGTCACTATTTTCCAGTAAGCGGTAGCTTATTACGCTACCATCAAATCCTTCTCCATACCTTAAGTTGCTTGAGGAGATGATTACCGAAGTTGAAAAATCAAATTTATTCGCGTTGGGAAGAAAAGAGAGGGTTATCCTACCATGTTGTAGTTGGATAGTCTTTTTCGGAGAAAGGCCAGGGCATTGCTGATGTGATACTCCACGGCGCGCTGACTAACCCCCAGCTGCTGAGCAATCTCCTTGTTGGTTAACCCCTCCCCTCGGCTCATCTGAAATACGCGCTGGCACTGGGGGGCAAGCTGTTCGACCAAGGCGTTAAGCTCTTCGTTTAGTAGAGAATAGTTAACGTCTTCCTCCGTAGTATTACTGGCCGTCGGCAGGCCAGTGGTAGCGAGCGTAAGGTGTTTTTTACGGGTAGCCTGGTTGCGGTAGTGTTCGGCGAGTTTAAGTTTAGCGGCGCGCACGAGATAGCGTTCGTAGGAGGTATGAACTTCCAGCGTGGCCCGGCGCTCCCAGATAGATTTAAAGATGTCCTGCGTCATCTCTTTCGCCAACTCCACGTTCTCAGTTCCGTGGTAACAAACCGCTAACGTTCGCTCCCAGTGTTGATTGTAGAGGTCCGCAAAGGCTTTTCGGGATAGTCGATTACGGGTAAATTTCATTGTACTCAGGCAAGCTTAAAGTTCCCGGGCGGAACAAAGGATCCTTTTCCTTGTTTAGATATTATCTAAATAATGACATTGCCCTGACCTACGCTTACCTCACCGGCAGCCGCCCCAAAACTGGCGCTCGCCTGGCTGCCTAAGCTTCGAACAAATAACTGACCTTAGTGAGACTACCATCGCCTTCACCTTAAACGTAGCCCCCATCTCTAGTTCCTATCTTATATTTCCCAAGCTTGTACTCCTCCTGCTCTTCGTCCTCCTCCTCTGCACCTGCGGCCGCGCCAATTTAGCCGAAGGCATACCCCGAAACCTTTTACGGCATCTTGTTATTTGTATTTTATTATCTTTTTTCTCCCCGCCCTAAAACCAAAAAGCCGTGAAAGCAGGACTCCTCTTAAACTTATTTTTGGTCGCCTTTTCGACCGCCTCCGCCCAGTTTACCTACGAGCACTTGGAAGTTGACTACGCGGGCGCCTACCAATTCGAAGACCTCAAAATTATCCCGATTCGGGCCAAGCCCAGTTTTGCGCAAGCCAACACCCAAGCCGCCAGTCTCCATAACGCGCTAAGTTTACGCCAGGCGCTGGCTACCAATCAGGCGGCCATCAGCGAACGGACCAACCGCCAGGGACGTATTCGTGCGAACGTAAATACGCTGACGTTCGAGAATTTTTCGGACCAGCCGATCTTCCTGATGTCCGGCGAAGTCATTACCGGCGGAAGACAGGACCGGGTAATTACCGAAGATATGATTATCCAGCCCCGCAGCGGGCAGGTAGACATTCCCGTGTATTGCGTAGAAAAAGGGCGCTGGACTGGCAGCACCCAAAAGGAAAAGTTCAACAATTACCACGAAGCCAGTATGCACCTGCGGCGGGTAATTGACCGGGAGCAGTCCCAAAACGCGGTATGGTCCGAAATCGCCAAGGAGAACCGTCGCGACCGGATCCGGTCGAGCACGGAGGCCTACACCGCCCACGCGAACTCCCCCGAATATATTCGTCGGGAAAACGAATATTTGGCCTTTTTCAACGAAAAATTCCGGGACAAAGTGAATATCGTCGGCATCGTAGGCGTGACGGGCGGCGTAGTTCTTGGCTGCGACCTCTTCGCCTCTTCAGACCTTTTTTACCGGGAGTATAACAACCTTATTTACGCCTACATCGACGAAGCCCTCACCTTCGGGATGCCCCTGTCCATGACTGACAAAGCGGTAAAGCGCTACCTGGACAATTTGCTGTCCAATAGCCTTATGCAGGAACGCTTCGTTCGCCAAAACGGGAAGATGTTCCGGGAGGGAGAGCAAATCATCCACATTACGACGTATTAACCCGCGCCGTGCCATGAAAACGCTACTATTTTGGCTGTTGGGTAGTTTGCCGATACTAGCTCAAACTACGGTGATTAAGGAGAATCTTGGTACGGCTATTAACAGCGCGAAAGACCAGATTTTGCCCGTATGCTCACCGGACGGGCAAACGCTATATTTCAGCGAAAACGCCGCCAACGGTCATTATCAAGTATGGTCTAGTACGCGTGACAGTGCGGGGAACTGGCAAGCCCGGCAACCGGTCACCAGCCTCAACCTACCGACCAGTGCCGGTAAGTACGTGTTCGCCCAGGTCGAACCCGACCTGCTGCTCGTCAACGGCTGGTTCGAGCAAGTGACCGGGCGCTGGACACAGGAGAAGGGATTGTCTTGGTACATCCCCAGCCAAAAGCAGTTTATGCGCCTTGATATTCCAGCCCTGCAAACGCAAGCCAGGGGCCGCTTTGTTAACGCGTTTCTACACCAACCGACCAAAACGCTATGGCTGAGCTACGCCGAAGTCGAACGCCGCAACTTGTACGTTTGCCAGCCCGACAACCCGTCGGCAAGTTGGTTGAAGCTGCGCTGGCGGGCACCGGTACGGTTACCCTCACCACTCAACTCTGACTTCGACGACACCACCCCGTTCCTGGATGCGGACGGTAAGACGCTGTACTTTGCCAGTAACCGGCCCGGTGGTTACGGGGCTGACGATATTTATTCCTCTCGCCGGCTGGACGACGGATGGGCTAATTGGTCGGAACCAAAAAACCTTGGCTTTAGCGTCAATAGCAACCGGGCGGAAATTTACTACTGCCTGTCGCCAGCCCGCGACTATGCCTACTTCGTCTCCTACAAGCACAGCTACGGCGCGGGCGATATTTTTCGGCTCCGTACCGATTCTACGCAGCGCGTAGTGGCCGGATTCTCTCCGCCTGATCCAGAGCCGCTAGCAAGTCTTCCTCCGCCTCCACCGCTAGCGGTACCCACGGAGCTCGACCTCAGGGAGTACAAACCCAATAACCTGGTGTTTCTGCTGGACCGCTCGGCTTCCATGCGCGCAGAAAACAAGCTGCCATTGCTCAAACTAGCCCTCAAGCGACTCATCGGCGAACTGCGCGACGTTGATCGGCTGACGCTGATAAGTTTTGCGGACTCAGCGGTTATCCATTATTCCGCCAGGGGCGTGACCGGGAAGGATAGCCTCCATCTCCTGATCGACGGCTTCGTTGCCGCCGGCACCACTAAGGCCAACCGGGGACTAGCCCTGGCCTACGACTATACCCAGCGTGATTTCATCGAAAATGGGAACAATGAGATCATGTTGGTAACCGACGGGCAATTTCGCCTGCTGGCGGAAGACCATCAACGGATTACTGCCAACCAGCAAATCGTGTTGTCCGTCGTCGGCTTGGGGGACAACCGCAAAGCCCTAACCAATTTACGACAATTGGCGGGACGGACCCAAGGAAGTTTTCTTCGTATTCGCGAGGCTAAGCGAGGTACGGAAGCTTTGCTGCAGGAGGTAAAGGCGCGATCGCGGGTGCATTGAATAGCGAAGGTGCAGCTTTCCTTACCTCCGTCTGGGTAGATAAACAGCATAAGCACGTATCTTGCTGGTGATAATCCGCTAAGCCCGTGCACTAGGAGACCACCAAGCTTCCAATGTCTTTCCCATGCCATACGGCCTCCTCCTCCTCTGCACCTGCGGCCGCGCCCAAAGTCCTTTAATCCAGCAAAAGCTTTGGTAAAAACAGCGATAGTTCGGGTAGCAAAGTTACCAGCGCCAGCACGATCAAACTTACCAATAAAAATGGGAAGCCCGCACGACTCACCGCTCCGATGGATACCTTACCAATCCCGGCAGCCACGAACAAGCAGACACCAAGGGGAGGCGTGGTAAGTCCAATCATCAGGTTCAGCAGTGCGATGACGGAGAAGTGAATAGGATCGATGCCTACTGCGAGAGCAACTTTGAGCAGAATGGGGAAAAGAATGAGTAGTGCAGCAATAGTCTCCATGAAGGTCCCTACGAAAATCAACAACAGATTGATCAGGAGGAGGACGACGTAGGGGTTATCCGAAAAGGTGAGAATCTGGTTAGAGACAATTTGCGGTAATTCCTCGACGATGAGTAGGTAGCCAAATAAATTAGCAAAACCGATCAGCACCATCAGGGAAGCGGAGGTTCTCATGGAATCTAGCACAACGACTATCGCTCGCCGGAAAGTGAGCTTACGGTACACAAAAATACCGATTACCAAGGCGTATAAAACCGCCACGATGGAGGCCTCCGTAGGCGTAAAAAACCCACCGATAATACCGTACAGAATGATGACCGTCATGAGCAAGGCCCAGAAAGTATCCAGGAAACCTCGCCTGATCTGTCGCCAACTACTACGGGCGTGTTTGGGGTATTGCCGTTTACGGGAAACGTAGTAGGTATAGCCCAACAAGCTGAGCCCGAGCAGAGTTCCTGGTATCGCCCCAGCCAAAAAAAGCTTACCGACGGACAAGCCGGTTAGTGTTGCGGCAATGATCATCGACACACTGGGTGGAATGATGGGGCCAACCGTAGAGGACGAGGCCGTTACCGCACAAGCAAATTCAGCATCGTAGCCCTCCTTTTTCATCGCCGGTATCATCACCGAGCCAATGCTGGCGGTATCGGAAATGGCCGTCCCGGAAATTCCGGCAAATAACATGGAGGCGGCGATGTTGGCCAGGGCCAATCCTCCCCTGATGTGGCCAACTAAATGATTACAAAAGGCGATTATCTTCTCCGTTAAACCACCGTAGTTCATCAGGTTACCTGCCAGAATGAAACCCGGTATACTCAGTAAAACGAATACATCAATACCGGAATACATCTTCATCGGCATAATGATTAAGGGAGTACCCGTAGCCAACAGAAAAACCAGACACGATAGACCCAAGGCAAAAGCGATGGGGAAACGCAGTATGATGCAAACGGCAAAGGTGAGTAGTAACCAGGCGATCATCGTGGAGTGAGTTTAGCGGGTAGAAACGTCGTCCTCCGTCGCCCGGCCGGAGGGCCAATGCCCGTACAGATAGGCAAGCGCGTAAACAAGTATGGAGCTGCCCAGTAGGAACATCCCTAAAAAGGGAATGGCCATGGGAAATTTTAAACTGGGAGAGCTTTCCTCCCACCCAATGTACGTAAATCGCACGGCGTATAAAGTAAAGGTGGTAAATAAAAGCACGGTGAGTAGATCAATCCCAAAAACCAGCCAGCGTTGCCAAGTGGGCTTCATCCGCCGGTAGAAAAAGTCAAAGTTCACGTAGCTTCCACTCCGTAACGCCAGGCCAGCGGAAAAGCCAATCGCTAGTACGAAGAAGAGCCGGGCGGCCTCCTCCGTCCAAGAGGGAGCGGTAGGTAGGAGTAAACGAGCAAAAATCTGTAGTAAGATGCAGCTGGCGAAGCCAAGCGTGCTGATCATTGTGCCCCACTTGAGGCCACGCCCGACAAAACGAGTAAAGCGTCTCATTATAAGGTGTCTTTGAGGAAGCGATATATTTCCTGCATTTCGGGAGAGAGGGTTCGATAGATAGCATCTCCGTGCTTTTCCACGAAGGCAGCGCGGTCAACCTCCACAAAAATCATTCCCTTTGCTTCTAACTCCGTACGAGTTTTAATGGCGTTTTCCTGGAATAGTTGGCGCTCGTAGACCTGCATGTCGCGTGCGCACTCCAGAAATATGGTACGAAGATC
>JBCDGT010000092.1:0-8200 GCA_038750915.1 Bacteroidota bacterium | reverse complement strand
GGGAGGGTGGACTAAAATGGGGGCCACAACCCGGCGCCTACTACCGGGACGAAGTGGACATTGCCTCCTTCCTCCGGAAAGGGGATAACCGGATCGAGGTACTCGTCTGGTATTTCGGGAAGGATGGTTTTTCCCACCAAAGCAGTGGCCAGGCAGGTTTGTCGCTGTCCGTACCCCCGCTAGGAATCTATCCCGACGCAAGCTGGCAAGCCGGTCTCCACGAAGCTTTCCTGGAAGACTCCCCTCAACCTCATCCCAACTATCGCTTGCCCGAATCAAACATTAATTTCCGGGCCAACAACGCTAACCCGCTTAACCAGCAAGACCAAGCCCTTTACGGTTTTGCGGGCGACTGGGCCACCGCCCACGTTTACCCCACCATAAAACGGGATTTTGCCGCCAGGCCCATCCCCCAGTGGAAGGATTTCGGGCTCAAGGCTTACGAGAACGTACCCGTTTTCCCCTTCGTGAGTACCGGCGACACCCTCCGTTTACGGTTACCCTATAACGCCCAGGTTACGGCCCAATTATCGATCACGGCACCTGCGGCCACGCCCAAAAATGAAGGAAGCAACAGCACGCACATCGATATTCGCACTGATAATTATTTAGGCGGCGGACCACCCAACGTTCGTACCCTCTACCACCCCCGGCCGGGCGTAAAACAGACCTTCGAAAGCCCCGGCTGGTTCAACGGCCATGAGGTCATTTACGTGATTCCAGAGGGTATCACCGTACACGACCTTCGGTATCGCGAAACGGGCTTTGCTACTGAATTTACTGGCAGTTTTACTTGTGACGATCCATTCTATGACCGCTTGTGGAAGAAAGCTCGCCGGACGCTCTACGTCACCATGCGCGACAGCTACATGGATTGCCCCGACCGCGAACGCGCCCAGTGGTGGGGCGACGTTGTACTAGAAAGTGGGGAGACCTTCTATGCCCTCGACCGCACCAGCGATCAACTCACCCAAAAGGCCATCCGGGAACTCCTGAACTGGCAACGAGCCGACAGCACCATCTACAGCCCGGTTCCCGCCGGCAACTGGCATCAGGAACTCCCCACCCAGATGCTGGCCAGCGTCGGTTATTATGGTATCTGGAATTATTACCAACATACCGGAGACAAAGCCACTATCGAACATGTGTATCCGGCAGTAAAGCGCTACCTCCACCTCTGGCAAACCGACGCCGACGGCCTCGTCATCCTTCGCAAAGGCGGCTGGACCTGGGGCGACTGGGGAGATGAAAAAGACATGCCCCTGATCTTTAATGGCTGGTACTACCTCGCCCTCCAAGGCTTCGCAAACATGGCGGAGCTTACCGAAAATGCCCCCGATGCGCAATGGGCCAAAAACAAAATGGCTCGCTTAAAATCGGCCTTTAACAAAAAGTTCTGGACGGGTACTGCCTACCGCAGTCCCACCAATAAAGGCGCTACCGACGACCGGGGGCAAGCCTTAGCCGTAGTAGCCGGAATTGCACCGGAAACTTACTACTCTGCCCTGCGGGAAGTATTTCGTACGCAGGTCTTTGCCAGTCCTTACTTCGAAAAATACGTAGAAGAAGCCCTGTTCGTGATGGACTATCCAGAAGATGCCCTAGCCAGGATGAAAAGCCGTTTTTCCCCCATGGTGGACAGTGACTTAACGACGCTCTGGGAGGGCTGGGATATTGGCTCGGCCAAATGGGGGGGTGGCACGAATAACCACGCCTGGAGCGGTGGCGGGCTCACCCTGCTTTCTCAGTACGTCGCCGGGATCGAGCCGCTGGAAGCAGGTTATAAAGCCGTAAGGATTAAGCCACAACTAGGACCACTCAACTTCGTCGCCGCTCAAGTTCACACCCCCTTAGGTTTATTAAAGGTGGAAGTTCGTCGTCAGGGGAAGGAAGTTGCTTTGAAGTACGATGCGCCGCCGGGAATGCGGGTGGTGGAGTAATTTCAAGTTTATATATCGGAAGAACGTTCGTCTGGCTTCGTCAGCCCAAAAGATGCTTCCGATGAAAAACTCAACCATCTACCATTTTCTCATCGGAGGCGTCTTCCAGCTCGGCAACGCCAGGTGCAAGCTCCTCCGATGGGTAAAATGAGAACCGTCGCATTATCCCCTTACTACAAACTCCCCCGTTCCACCAAAACAAACTCATTCTCCTCCACCGTCCACTCATTATTCAGCACCAGTTGCGCGGCGCGTTTCCCCATTTCGATATGCCGGGTCGACATGACGGAAATTCCGTCAAGGATGACCTGCTTCAAGGGGCTATCGTTGTAAGCGAGGATGCCGATATCTCTACCCGCCCAAAGCTGATTTGCCTTCGCTTTATGGACGACGGTAACCAGCTGAGCATCCCGGATGATAATGTACACCGTACCTACCTCTAGAGGACGCTCTTCAAAGCCCTTGAAGACAAGCTCTGCATCAATTTTATGATCAAGGCAGAACCGCTGGAATCCCCGGACAATACCACGTGAAAGGTTGGTATCAAAAGGGAAGTAAAGCTTTATTCGCTGATAACGTTGCAGATGATTATGTACCTTACGCAATGCACCATAAATATCATCTTCAAAATTTTGGATCACTCCTCGATGCTGCTCTCTCAGTCCTGGTGGAGTTTGTTCCAAAAAGGTAAGACGGCGCCCGGCCAAATGCCGGTCAATCGCCTGACTCGCCAGGAGGCCGGCTTCTCCCCGAAAGGAGGGAATGATCACGAAATCGGTAAAACGAGAAGCGTTTTCTTCAACTAGCCGTTTGAAAAGCTGGATGTCTTCGTAATAAACCTGTAAATCTACCGATGCTTCGCGACCGATGGTTTTTACGAAACTGCTATAGATGGCTTGTTTATAGGGACTAAGCTTGTTAAAGAGTACCAAGATCCGCTGGTCCGTGATCGGGGCGTGGCTGACCGCGTAGTACCCTTTCCCCCTAACGGAGACAATTAAGCCCTTTTTCTTCAGTAGCCGGTAAGCTTTCTCGGCCGTATCCCGGGAGATATTGTACAGTCCACTAAGCTCATTGATCGAAGGTAGCTGCTCTTCTTGATCAATTACCTTGCGTTCAATACCCCGACTAATCGCATTCGCGATTTGCCGATATTTCGGTACGGAAGACGCCGGATTAATATGGATAGCTAGTGGCACGTCGAACAAATTAACAGAGAAACGGAAAAATACTCGACCATCTTGGAATTTTTCTGGTCACTGACTTGTTAAGGCTGTTCTCCCCCTCGCCAAAATACACCCCATGAAACCATCAACTTCGTCCACGGCCAAACAGGCCGTATTTCAGCATTTCCGACAAATGGTCCGTTACTGGGCCGCTGCCGCCCGGCCTTACCGCTGGTACTTTGTCGGTATTTACGTTTGTTACGCCATTGGTATTGTTGCCATCAACATCCTAATCCCCATCTACTATCAGAAGATCGTCGATGGGATGATGGTCGATATTCAGAGCCTGACCGAAACTGCCCGGCAAAGCCAATACGCGACCCTGATCGGCTACGTGATGATCGCAGGGCTGCTTTACTCGCTGAGAATTGGTGCTTTTCGCGCTGGTGATTGGTTCTTCGACCACTTTCGGCTAGGAACCGTCCAACGGCTCGAAGACGGTATGTTTGGTGATTACCTAAAGCACGGACGGAAGTTCTACGTTAACAACTTTGCCGGTGCCTTACTCAATGATCACCGACAAATGCGGGGCGCCTTCGATGTCTTTATGGACCACGGTACCTTCACCCTCTTCTGGTGGGTGATCATCTTTTTTGGCAGTCTCATTGCCCTGGGTTTCATCTTTCCACCAATGGCCATCGGCATCTTGGTTTGGTTCCTGGTCTATCTGGTCGTCGTTATCCTCGTTTCTCGGGTGAAGCTGGTCCATGAGCGAAAAGTCTCTAAACTCAATAGTAGCATGACTGGCCTGCTGGCCGATAACCTCAGCAACGCCATGACAATCAAGACTTTCGGTGCCGAGGCCCGGGAGGCAGGATATTTTAAGGAGCGAAACGAGGTCCGACACCGAGCTCGCCACCGCAATAAATACTGGAGTCGATGGCGCAACGGCCTGCAGGGTATTATGCTGGTTGTTCTCGATGTTAGTGTCCTCCTAGCTGGCGCCTATTTCTGGAGCCAGGGATTAATCACCCCCGGAGTCATCGTCCTCATCCTGTACTACGCCAATAATATCTCCCAGGAAGTCTGGAACTTCTCCCGGATGATCAACGCCATGACCCAGGCCTACGCAGATGCTAATAAATTCATGGAGCACATCCGCCTGCAGCCAGACATTCGGGATACCCCCGAAGCACTAACTTCCGGTATCCAGCGTGGAGCCATCGAGTTGCGCGACATCTCCTTCACTTACCCTGAAGGAGCGCACGTTTTCGAAAATTTCCACCTCGCGATCGCCGCTGGTGAGAAAGTGGGTATCGTTGGCCCTAGCGGATCCGGTAAATCCACCATCGTCACCCTGCTTCAGCGGCACATGGACGTGCAGCAGGGTGCTATCCTGATCGACGGCCATGATCTTCGGCAAGTTCGCCAATCGTACCTACGTTCCAAGATATCCTTGGTACCACAAGATCCCAGCCTCTTTCACCGCAGCCTGAAGGAAAACATTGCCTACGGAAAGCCTGAGGCAAGTATGGAAGACATTATTGCCGCCGCCCGCAAGGCGCAAGCCCACGACTTCATTATGGAAACACCCCAGGGTTACGATACGGCCGTAGGGGAACGCGGGATTAAGCTCTCTGGCGGTCAGCGGCAACGCATTGCTATTGCCCGGGCCATCCTGGAAGCGGAAAACGCCCCGATCGTCATTTTCGATGAAGCAACCAGCTCACTGGACAATGTTGCGGAAAAAGAGATTCAACAAGCCATCGACGCCGCGCTGGCCGACTCCAGTCGGACGGGCATCATCATCGCTCACCGCCTCTCTACCCTCCGCAGCGTAGATCGTATCCTGGTGCTCGACAAAGGACAAATTGTAGAAACTGGCACCCACGCGGAACTACTACTACGGGGCGGCCTCTACGCCGAGTTGTACGAAAGCCAGATGTTGGAAGAGGTGTAGGAGGTTGGTGCTGTTGGTCTGTTGAAAATTAAATAGACCAATAGTCCAATAGTCCAATAGCACTACTCCACCCTACTCCACATATCCAGGTAAATCTTCCACTCCTTATTCACTTTTTTCCAGACGATGACGTACTTACCGGAGAAGTCGTTTTTGCTCCCGTCGCGGCCCTGAGTGGTGCCTTCGTAGTATCCGTAATCGTAAGCAACATCCTTAACGACTCGGATTTCTGTAGGGGTAACTTTATGGTACAAGACCTTGATCCCTTCCGGCAAGTCCCAGTATTTACGCAAGGTGGCTGTTCCTTCCATAATGTCTCGACCTACTGGCAGGATTTTACCGTCTTCGGTATAGCAGGCGACCAGCTTATCCGTCTCCCCGTTCATGTAGTACTGAGAGAAGGATTTGATATTAGCCAGTATCTTATTGATCTCCTTCGCCTTACCGGAATACGTTTGGGCCGATAGGCTGCCAGAGGTGAGGGCCAAAGACAGCAGCATATAGAAAAATAGGTAGGTGCGTTTCATCTGTTTTTTTTGACAAGTTATGGGGAGCAGCGTTAATTCGGTAACCGAGACGGGAAGGTGGGCATTTCAATGTGCCACCAAAAGGCCAAATTACCACCGTACCAATACCGCTACCTTACTATTGCTTTAGTGCTTTACGCGCCTTCTCTACCTTTTTCTGAGCTCGTTCCAGTTCTTTAAGTGCCAATTCTAGTTGACGCTCCTTCACCTTTCGGCTATTCCCCTGAGCCCCATAAGAGAAATAATCACGAGCAATCGGGAAGCCATGCTCTCCAACTAATGCCTTCACCCTTTCCCCCAAGTCTTCGACCTGCTCCAGCAACTCATCCGGAGCCATGGTTTTATCTAAGGTCAAGGATAATTCGCCAGCATCAAAGCGGCAAAACAATAGGGTGGCCCCACGGCGTTCTTCCCGCCAGATGATACCGGTGACTCCATCACTTTGATAGGTCTCACCAAGGGTCTTAATAAGTAATTCCATGGCAGGTTCCCGCTTGTTTGCCGCCAAGCGAGCGGTCAATTTATAACTGATGGCTGTTTGGGTAATGCTTGACTCAGAATCGACCCTGTTCGCTCGTTTATTAAAATGTGTAGTACGGTCGGTGTGAATGTTTTCTTTCTGCCCTACGACAATGGAAGGAAGTAATAGAAGCAGGAAGGGAATAAAATATGGCATAAAGTAAGGGGATTTTGAATGATAAAAAGCAGCAGCAAATCCGCCACTGCACCCTCCAAAAGTAGCTGCCTACACTATTCATTACCAGAATTTTACCCGCATTAACCGGAGAATAACCCAGCATTAACCGATCTCACCTCCTACGCTATATTGGCACCCGAAATTCCAAGCCGACTCCACGGGTGCTTTTGAGGGATATCCGCTCATCTTCCTGGAAGTATTTACGTAAACGGCTGATAAATACATCCATGCTCCGCCCGGAGAAGAAGTCATCGTCTCCCCAAAGTTCCTGTAGCAAGACTTGGCGCCTGAGGAGGGTGTTTCGGTGGGCCTGAAGAAAATCAATTAACTCCGCTTCTTTTTTAGTTAGGCTACGGGTTTGCTCTGCTAAGCTCAATTCCAACCTGTCGGGGAAAAACTGGTAACTACCAATAGAAACTCCACGGCTCAGTTGCTCCTCCGGACCTTTCCCGCCACTACGCCGCAGAATATTCTTGAGCCGCAAGACCAATTCATCGGCCTCGAACGGCTTGCTGATATAATCATCTGCCCCGAGTCGTAAGCCCTTAATACGGTCAGCCTTCATTTTTCTGGCCGTCAGAAAGATGAAGGGCACTTCAGGATTAATCCGTCTGATTACCTCGGCGACCGTAAAGCCATTGGCTTGGGGCATCATTACGTCCAGAATACACAGGTCAAAGCCCCTTTGCTCAAAACATTTTATCGCCTCCTTCCCGTCCGCCGCAGGAGTCACCACGAAGCCGTGCAGTTCCAAATACTGCCTAAGAATATGGCTAAAGTCATGGTCGTCTTCCGCCAATAAGATGCGTTTTGGAGTAACGGTTGGTTTCATCATTCTTTAGTGAAGAGGTAAAGTAAAGGCCAGCTGGGTCCCAGTGCCCTGCTCACGCTCAAGGCTAATCGTGCCACCATGAGCAAGAACGATCTGCTTGGTGTAATAGAGCCCTAAACCCAGGCCTTTAGTTTCGTGGGTATCCCCATTCCCACCCCGATAAAACTTATCAAAAACGTACGGTCGGTGCTCAATGGCAATCCCCTTTCCATCGTCAATGATCCGTATTTCTAAGTGGTCTTCAATATTCACTTTACAGATCAATCGTACTGGGTGAGGATTATGTTTGACGGCGTTTTCCAAAACATTGAGCACAGCAGTGGTAAAGTAAAAAATATCAAGTGGCACCTGCTGATTCACCCCATCCCACTCATGAACTATGGTCACGTCCACATTTTCGGCCGCTAGCAAAAAATCCGAAAACACCGTCTGTAAATAGGGGCCGATTGCCACCGGCTCCAACCGCAATACCAACTCACTTCCTTGCAAAGTATTTTTCATCACTTGGTCCGTAAGGTTAACTAGCCGGCGGTGCTGTCGATCAATAATCCGGACGGCCTCCGCAGCTACTTCTCCTTGCCCACGCATACCCTCCCACAATAGCTTCACCGCCACCCCGAGCGTAGCGAGCGGTGTTTTAAACTCGTGAGTGATATTGTTGATGAAGTCCGTTTTAAGGTCTGTGATCTTCCTTTGCCGTAACAAACTGTAAATGGAATAGAAGAGCAGCCCAAAGACAAAAAGGAAAATCATTCCGGAGGTTAGTAGAATGCCCCACATTTCCCGAAAAATATACTTCTGCCACTGCTTAATGCTAACGAGATTATCCGCCACTACCTGGTAGGTCATTTGCTTTTCCCACCCTTCTCCCAGCCCCCCACTAGTATACGTCAAGCTAACGAGGGAGGTGGTTTGTCCCGATTTTCTACTATCCCCTAAGGGAAAGTCATCTCCTAAAAAGGGTAGGCCTCCAGTTCCATTCACCCAGAAGATAGTGTCGGAAGTAACAGAATCCTTGAGTATCAAGCTCGTTATCCTTTTCTTGAATTTTATGTCGTAGGCCAGCTGTTTGGCTGGC
>JBCDGT010000091.1:0-8294 GCA_038750915.1 Bacteroidota bacterium | reverse complement strand
GCCAGCCGCGTTGGGGCAGACCGCAATCTCGGTCGCCGTGAAGGTGCGCGTAATCACCACGCTCTCACACTGGGGGTCTTCGGCATCGAAGGCTACCGCATCGGTCACACAAACCTCGATCCGCTCGGTACAGCCGTCGGTGAAGGTGGGTACCAGTGGCGTGGTACCGCCGGCCAGCAGGCGAGCCCGCAGCTGGGGCGACATCGTGCCCGAAATAGTAGCGCCCGTAGCGCTGGACACCTCGTAGCACTTGCTGACCGTTGCGGGAAGCGTGCTTACGTTGTTGTCGTCCAGGTCCAGGCAGAGGAGTTGAACATCTTCTGGCGTTTCGACAATCGCCGGTGGCGTCTTGTCTTCAGCGTTGACGTAGCCCCAGCAGGTGGCAAAGTCAAGGCCGATCAGGGAGCCCCGCGTAACGGAGAAATTGGTAATCGTCAGCTCACTGGTTAAAGTTCCTGAGAACGGCTGGAAGCCGTCGTCGTCCAGGCTGAAGACCAGGGAGTAGCCCGTCAGTACTTCTGCGGTCGAGGAACCACTAGCAGGCTCATCCGTATCAAGAATGGTTGCTACTACCTCGCCTTCGAAGTTGTAAACGATGGCCGCGTCATCGAAGCCGTCGTCTACGCCGTTGAAGTCGTAGTCGAAGCTGACCGTAGCTGGCTCCAGAAAGGTGTAGCTGGCCATTGCTTGGAAGCGGGGGAGGCTATTGAACACCTCCGCCATCGTGGACAGCGTCAGGGTCGTCTCCGTGATCTCCACCTCGGCCGTTTGGTTGTTATTGCTCGTAATCGTCTCTTTCTCCCAGTTGAAGGAAGCAAAGTCGCCGGTAAAGCCTTCCGTGGTAGAAACGGGGCGCTCGGGAGAGCTGATGCTGTAGCTAAAGCGACCACAACCGTCTACGATCGGGCCGTTGCTGGGATCAGCGTCATTTACCGTGATGACGAAGTTAAAGGCATCCAGACAAGCCGTTTCACCGCGTAGCAGCATGCTGGGCTGGAGTAAACCCTGGCACTCATCATTCAGTGTCAGGTTCAACTCGCCCACACAAGCGAAGCGGGGCTGCTCGAATTCTACGGTGATCGTTGCAATAGCCGTAGCCACATTACCACTAGCGTCAGTGGCCGTAACCACCCGAGTAGTGGAAGGGATGTCGGAACAACCGAAGACCAAGTCAGCTTCCAGCGTGACGCCGCCGCCACAGTTGTCCGTTGCCGTAGCTACGTCACCGATCATCAGGGAGCCGTTGCCATCAGCATCAAGCACAACGGTTGCTTCGAGCAGGGTGATTTCTGGACGAGTAGTGTCCTGTACCGTTACGGTAGCCTCACAAGTAGCAGGGTTACCTGCTGCATCAGTAACCGTAAGGGTTACCGTATTGTCACCAAGGTCGTCACAAGTGAATTCCGTTTGGCTAGCGGAAAGCATTACTTCACCGCCACAAGCATCGGTGGAGCCGCCGTCGATAAGGAGGGATTCAGCATCAATGCCACCTCCATTGTCGTCTCCAGGCACCAGAATCTGGCCGCCATTAGCACTGCTAAACTGGCTCGTATAGCTGCCAGTGATTCCATTACCAAAAGTGGAGGTAACTAAAGTATAATCCCCAGGCACAAGGGTTAGCTCAATCATGATTTCAGGATCGGAGGAACCAGCCTCGTCATCACCAAGACCGATCAAGTTCTCACAGGCATCGTCGGGATTGAAACCACCTTCATAAAGTTGGTAAACGTAATCAACTGATCCGTCGTCCACCAGGGTGAAGGTGTAAGTGTCCTCCATGTCGATGGTGAAGGAGAATTCGTCGTAGAAGGCATCCGTGATTACACCGCTTAGTAAGCAGCTGCCTACGGAAGAGAATGGATTGACACCATTAAAAGTAGGATCCGTGTCGGTCAATTCACCGCTCACTTCAGTAACGGCTACATCAGCAGTACCACCACCATCGCCCGATCCGGCAATGCTGGCAATATTATTCTCGTCCAACTGGATGGTGACGTCCACACAAACAGCTTCGGGTGGGGTATTGTCAAGCACTTCAATAGTGAAAGAACAAGTGTCCCGTAGGCCAGCTGCATCGATAACGATAACCTCAATACTATCACGACCTAGGGGAAGTGAGCGAAACTCGCCAATAGGTCCACTACCAGGCCCTGAAAAAATATCAGGGAAAGATAAAGTACTAAGCAAGCCTCCAGCTTCATCGAAGTAATTTTCGATCAGAGAGAAAGGCTCGGTGCAGTTATCTGAAATAGAGAGGTTTCCTGGAGAACCCTGAAACAAACACTCGTCGTCGTTGGCGAAAATAGGCGCTGGTGCAGCAGTACAAGTAATCGTTGGTGCAGTTTCATCAACTACCGTGACCGTAGCGGTACAAACCGTAGCTCCGGTAGCATCAGCAACTGTGACGGTATTGTCACCAAGGTTGCTACAATCAAAGCTATTGGGAGAAACGGTCAAGTCATCTAAAGAGCCACAGCTTTCAGCAACATCGGCGATGGACACGCTAGCGGTATTACTAGCGTCAAGCGTAACGGAAGCATCTTTACAGATAGCTACAGTGGGGCAAAGACTAAGGGTAAAATCTCCCGTAGCGCCACCACCAGCTTCTGCATAAATGAGGTAGGTTTCCCCTTCCGTAAGGGTAATGACGATTTCAGAATCTTCACCGTCACCAGCCTGTGGAGAGTTGTTATTAAAGGCCTCGCACGTTAGTGCGTCGCAAGCACCAGAGAGTAAGGTCAACTCAGCGTTGAAGTCCGTGCTCTCTAGGCGAATAGTAAGCTCTTCGGCAGGAGCCACAAAGGAATACCATACTCCTTTATCGTTGACATCATCAACGGCCAAGCTATTTGGTCCACAGTCAGCTCCACCGAAAGCGATATCACTTTCCATAGTCGCACCGGTAGTGGACCCCATTAGGGTAGTACCAACGTCAATAGATTCTGCATCGAAGCAAGAATCATTTGCTGGCTGCGCAAGCAGGGGTAGCCCTCCCAATAGCAGGAGACAGCACAGGCCGATCCGGCCCGTTTTGGGTAAAAAGTTCATCATATCGTCTTTACTTCATGAAATTAGAATACAAAAACACCAAAAGGAGGACATGGTCCACAAAGGTCATTTCAGCCTCAAACATACGACAAATATGAAGCGCGTTCAAACACATCAAAAAATAAATTACCTATACCAAAGAAAAGGGCAAGCAAATTGAGCAAGAAAGCACAACGCTCAAATACCCAAAAGGGCGGTTTTGGCTTCTAACCATCCAAACTATTAGTAAAAAAGAGCAACCTATTCTTAGCGACTCGTATGAATCAACCCTCCACCAACAACATCATCTCCTTCGTAAAAAACGGCACTTTGTCCTGGGGCCACTCCCCGCACATCAGCATAAAATTCGATAGACATCCGATCCGGGGTTAATTGTTCTACCATACTTAAGGTGCCAGCATCCTTATACCGTACTTTGGTTACCAACTCAATCCCCTCAGCTGGCAATTCTGCGTACTTTTGTAAGGTAGCACCACCGACCGTCATACCGTTCCGAATCAAATCGTCTACTCGACCAAGCGTAACGGAATTAGTATTGGCATCAATTTTGGTGACGTACATCGGCTCCCCAAAAGCAAGACCAAGGCCTTTACGCTGGCCAATGGTATAAAAGGGATAGCCTTGGTGCTGGCCGAGTACCTCCCCCTGGGTGGATAAGAAGTTCCCTCCGGCCACCTGAGCCTCTAAGTCCGGGAGTCGCCGTTTCAGGAAGCCACGATAGTCATTGTCCGGGACGAAACAAATCTCAAAGCTTTCCGCCTTCTTACTCAATTCTTCGTAACCCCAGTCGTAGGCTAATTGCCGTACCTCGGGTTTAGTCAGGTGACCTAGCGGGAACCGGCTGCGCGCCATGCACTCCTGGCTGAGCCCCCAAAGCACGTAGCTTTGGTCTTTGTGGGCATCCGCGCTTTTACGCACGTGCCAGCGGCCGGCATCGGTTTGGTGCAACTGGGCGTAGTGGCCAGTAGCAATGAACTCGCAGTCCATTGCGTCGGCCCGCTTCAGCAAAGCACTCCACTTGATGTGGGTATTACAGAGAACACAGGGGTTTGGGGTACGGCCCGCCATATATTCATCGACGAAGTTATCGATCACGTGGTCACCAAACTCCTCACGGATGTCAATAATGAAATGCGGGAAGCCCATCGATACGGCCACCGAGCGGGCGTCGTTAATCGAATCCAGACTACAACAACCCGTTTCTTTTTTGGAACCGCCGCTGTTGGCGTAGTCCCAGGTTTTCATCGTGATGCCGACTACCTCGTAGCCTTGTTCGTGCAACATCATCGCGGTTACGGTACTATCAATACCACCGCTCATCGCCACGAGGACGCGTCCGTGCTTACTCATAATTATCGTTTATACGCGCAGGTTCAAGGGCCTGGCCTAAAAGGGGCGCAAAGATAACACAAGATGCTGGTTCTGAGTTGCAGTACGTGGATTTCATACATCTTGATTAGGGCGCAATCGCAGGTGCAGCATTGGGTAAAAGAGCAAAGCCAATAAAGCGCTAAGGAATCATTAACTAAGAATCCGTCTTACCTTGTCGGCAAACTAAGTTCGCCCATCACGGCGTTTAGAGTTATAGGACAAAACCCACCTTTATATTATGAGATTATTACTGATACTACTTGCTTTTACTTTACTACCAACTCTTACCTCCGCTCAACTAGTCGGTGATACCGAAAATGGACTAGCCAGTTATTATAGCAAAGAGTACCACGGTGCCGAAACTGCCTACGGCGTGGTCTACGATAAAAATGATTTGGTGGCTGCCCACCGGCAGTTTCCCCAGAACAGTGTAGTCAGTGTAAAGAATCTGGACAACGGAAAGACGGTAGAAGTCCGTGTAATTGATAAAGGACCCTTCATCCGCGGCCGAATAATCGAGCTGAGTGAACGAGCCGCCATTCGCTTGGACATGATTGGCAAGGAAACTGTTCCGGTGGAGATCACCCTTATCTCCACTCCAGACCAACCCCGTGCGCGCGCTGCGGCTACTACACGCCAACCAGCAGTAGTACCGGAACCTACCCCCGCCCCAACTACTGCTGCCCGCACGCCTAGCTTGCCCGCTACTACTACCACGGCACCTGCGCCCGCGCCCCGAGAAACCACTCCGCGCCCACAAGCACCCGTAAGTGCTCAGCAGCGGCCAACGACGACCGTAACGCCCCGGCAAGCTGCTGCTACTACCCCACCCCCGACGGTTACGCCAGGTCTGGCAGTAGGTGAAGTCAAGGCCAGCCCCGTGACCCAGAAAAATTTCGTTCGTAACACCCAAACCTTTGCCCCCGGCACTTATAAGATCGAGTTACTCGAAAAGCCCTCCGGTAATTTTGGCGTCCAAGTGGGCAGTTTCCAAGACCTAGAAGGGGCTATGGACAAAGTCACCGAGCTCCAAAATAAATGGTTCGACAACGTTCTGATCTCCCGGGTAAAAACATCTACCGGCTCTATCTATAAAATCATTTTGGGTCCTTTCGTCCAACAGGAAAGCGCCGCGCGCTACGCCAAAGATTTGAAAAAAAGATATAAGATTGATGGGTTTACCGTCGTAGTAGAGTAGTTGTTATTTGGTAGTTAGTAATTGGACCAATTACCAAAATACTAACTACCAATCACCAACTCCCTCATTCACTCGCACTTCACCGCTCCGTTGGCGTAAACGAAGCGGAGACCGGCCATATCTTCACGGATTACCTCGAAGGCAGTTGGGCCATCCTGGAATTTCACCTCAGTAGACTGCCCTTTTTCCATCAAGTTGGTGAAGCAAATTTCAAATAGTTTCGCACGAGGAGGTAAAGTTTTGCCCTGAAGCTGACCGTCGGACCAAAGGCTGGATACGTATCCCCGATCGGCGAAGCGCAAGCCGAAATTTCCTACCGTGTAGCCGGGAAGTCCCATTTGCCGCAGGGATTGAAATTTGAGGGCCGCACTATCAAAACGCATCGTAAACTGGAAGCCAATGAGGTTTTTAAACCCAGTGGTCTCTACGGGTAAGCAGACTTTGTCGCCAGATGCAGCGGTAGCTTCGCCCATACGCATGATCAAAGATTCCGCGTTTTGCTTTTGCTCGTCGTTCTCTTGACGCAACGGCCGGTTGGCATCCACCTTACCAACCACCGTATTAGCCGACTGTGCGCCTGCTTTGGATTGATCACAAGTCCACAGGCAAAAAGCACCGAGGAGGAGTAAGAAGTACTTCATGGGATTTCGCTTCATTTGGGACCAGCAAAGGTAATTGTCCGAATACGAAATACAACCTCGGGGTCCACATCCGTGAATTGTTCTACTTTAGCGCTTACTTGAACTTTCACTCATTGTCAAAAACTTACCCTTTTTGCCCTGAACTTCACCTTTAAAATATTCATTTATCCCACTTAGGCATCTAAAGAGTATCTTGTTAACTGATCCCACTGTTTTATCCACACTTTTCCAATTTGATCAAAACCAACACCGTGAAAAACTTACTGCTACCAACTTGCTGCTTACTAATCCTTTGTTCCTGCGTGCCCCGCACCCAGTACCAAGCCCTGGAAACGGAGCGCAACTATTATCGAAACCAAACCGTCTTAGCGGATAGTCTCGCTGATCTACGAGCCATCAGCACCTACGACGAGGTCAACCTGACCGACAATGAACTGGACCAACGTATCCGCCAGGTAGAGGCCCTGACGGCAACGAACCGAGCGTTGAACAACAGCTACCAATCCTTAAAGACCCGTTATGAAGACTTGCTGGGACAAAGCCAAAACCTACTGGCCAATAAGGGAGATGAAGTAACGGGCTTACAACAAAACCTGGCCGAGCGCACGGCCCAACTAGCGGCCCGCGAAGAAGAACTCCGCAAACTCGATTTGGAATTACTCGCTCGGGAAGAGGCCATCGCCCGCATTGAGGGTGACTACGCCCCCGCCGGAGGCGGGGCGCCACAGTCGTACGGAACCGTCACTCAAGACCCCAGACGATCGCCGCTGACCAATTCGCAGAATGCGGCCCTGCGGCTGAATACTATTCAAAACGATTTGAACCAACTCTTAGCCTACCTTCCAGCTACTGATTATGTAGTTTCCGGAGCGGGGGGTAATCGCCTCCAACTCGTCCTAGCCGAGCGAGCACTAACGTCGGATGGCTTCACCATCAGTGCTAACGGCCAGCAGCTGTTACGCCGTATGGCCACTACCCTGCGTAATTACCCGGGGGCGGAATTCACCATCATTGGTCATGCGGACGGAGCCAACCCCAATGCCCTACGAGCCTATGAAGACAGTACGGACAAGGCCATCAACGTAGCTCAGCAATTGGTAACCTACGGCCTAGACCCCGGCAAGATTGTCGCGGGCGGAAAAGGCTTTTATGCCCCCGTCGGTGACAGCTCTACTCCAGCAGGACAGCAGGCTAATCGTCGCACGGATATTTTCATTACTGTTCCAGAATAACGTTTGTTTTACTAATCTCACCACTACCCATGTCTCGCTATCTCTTACTTAGTGTGTTGCTGTTGGCGGCACTCTCTTATACTGCCTGTGACCCTGCGAAGTTCTTAGGTCCGCAAGCCGCTAAGGCGGATAGTTACAACCTTCGGATCACCTACGACCGAGGTCCCTGCTACGGCCGCTGTGAGGTATTTACACTCGACATTTACGACAACGGGCTCCTACTGTTCAAAGGCCGGCGCTTCTCCGAGCGCCCGGGGCTTTGGCAAACGAACATTGACCGCCGCAGAATAACGGCCCTTCTTGATAGTTTTGAACGCGTCGATTTCAACTCCTACCCGAGGGCCTTTCGCAGTAAGATTCCGGACTTGGCCTCTACGGAGTTCACGTTTAAAAATGCAGCCGGTGAGGTTTATAAAACATCTTTTAAGGAAGAAGCCCCACCAGAGCTCCTAGCGCTGGATCGAGCAATTCGACGGCTCGTTGCGCGCAATGATTACCGCAAAGTATCCGACGAGATTCCCGATGGTATTTTGGAAGCCACCACGAATAAAGAGCGGCAGGAAATCATTGTCCATCTAAAAGAAGGGGTGGCGGTAAACACCTGGTTAGTTGGCTACGGCAAGCAAAATGTACTACTAAAAGAACGGCTTGGTCCCAATAGTCCCTATTATCTGCTTACCGCCGACCCCAACCTACTGCCAGCAGAAGAGCTATTGGAAGTGCTGCGCCAAGACCAGTCCGTTATCTCGGCACAAATGAATACTAAGGTGGGGCCGCGCTAAGGTTAACAAGGCATTCACACCT
>JBCDGT010000090.1:0-8301 GCA_038750915.1 Bacteroidota bacterium | reverse complement strand
GGTATTAAGGTAATCGACCTGATCGAGCCTTACACTAAAGGCGGAAAGATTGGTCTTTTCGGTGGTGCTGGAGTTGGTAAAACGGTACTGATCCAAGAATTGATTAACAACATTGCCGTTGGGTACGAAGGTATTTCCGTATTCGCCGGTGTTGGGGAGCGTACCCGTGAAGGAAATGACCTGCTGCGAGAGATGCTTGAATCCAATATCATCAAGTACGGTGAGAACTTCCTCCACGATATGGAAGAAGGTGGCTGGGACCTCAGCAAAGTAGATATGAAGGAGCTGGAGGATTCCAAGGCGACCTTCGTATTTGGTCAGATGAACGAACCTCCCGGAGCTCGTGCCCGGGTAGCCCTCTCCGGTCTAACGATCGCTGAGTACTACCGCGACGGTGACCTTAGTGACCCCACCGGCGGCCGTGACATTCTCTTCTTCGTAGATAACATCTTCCGCTTCACCCAGGCAGGTTCCGAAGTATCCGCCCTCCTCGGTCGGATGCCTTCCGCCGTAGGCTATCAGCCTACGCTGGCTACCGAGATGGGACTGATGCAGGAACGGATTACTTCCACCAAGCGGGGTTCCATTACCTCCGTACAGGCGGTATACGTACCCGCAGATGACCTTACGGACCCCGCTCCAGCGACTACCTTTGCTCACCTTGATGCGACGACGGTACTCAACCGGAAAATTGCTTCTAAAGGTATCTACCCAGCGGTAGACCCACTCGATTCTACCAGCCGGATTCTTGATCCCGCCATTATCGGAGATGAGCACTACAATACCGCCCAGCGCGTGATCAACATCCTAGCTCGTTACAACGAGCTTCAGGACATCATCGCCATCCTTGGACTTGATGAACTTTCCGAAGAAGATAAGCTGGTTGTATCTCGCGCTCGCCGCGTTGAGCGTTTCCTCAGTCAGCCCTTCCACGTGGCCGAGCAGTTTACCGGCCTCAAAGGAGTATTCGTTGACATCAAGGATACCATCAAGGGCTTCAACATGATCATCGATGGTGAGGTGGACCAGTACCCAGAATCTGCCTTTAACCTCGTTGGTACCATCGAAGATGCCATCGCCAAGGGCGAAGCTGAACTAGCTAAAGCTTAAATTTTAGGAGCTAGGAATTAGGAACTGGTAGCTAGCAAGCTAGTTCCTAGTTCCTAGTTCCCAGTTCCTAATTTACCAATATGACTATCTCCGTTCTTACCCCCGATCGGACCATCTTCATCGGCAACATCAATAAGGTGTCACTTCCTGGTGTTGACGGCTCCTTTCAGTTGCTCGATAATCACGCGCCGCTGGTCTCTGCCCTGCGGGGAGGAAACGTTACCCTGCAAACGGGAACGGGCGCATACCAATATTACGACGAGGCGACTTCGGCCATCGCGGAAGGCTCTGAGGCGAATCAGACCATCATCTTCACGATTGATCGCGGTTTCGTCGAGGTACTGAACAATGAAGTTAACCTGCTGGTGCAGGGCGCACGTAACTTGCGTTAATTAATAGGCTTACTACACACTCACGAAATAGCATTGGTTCCCCATCGATCGTTGTCGGTGGGGAATTTTTTTATCATTTTCACGCCTTATCTTGCCGCCATGAAAGCCATAATCCCCGTGGCGGGCAAGGGTATGCGCTTGCGTCCACTGACGTATACCCAGCCCAAGCCGCTTATTCCCGTAGCGGGCAAGCCCATCATCAGCTTTATCGTAGAACAACTGATCGAGTTGGGGGTTACGGACTTTGTCTTCATCATCGGTTACCTCGGTGAAAAGATCCGAGAATACATTGAAAGGACCTACCCGGAAATTAATACGGCCTTCGTTCAACAAGAGGAAAGAATCGGTTCGGCCCACGCCATATGGTTAGCCAGAGACCACTACGTCGACGCGGATGAACTGATCATTTTCTTCGGTGATGCCATCATCGATGCGGACTTACGCGCCTTCAAAGACAGCAAAGTGAGCTGCCTGGGCGTACAAACGGTGGAAGATCCCCGCAAATTCGGAGTGGTCGAGAAGGACGAACAAGGACGCGTGAGCAGTTTAATTGAAAAGCCTTCGATCCCGAAGTCTAATCTGGCCATGGTTGGTTGCTACAAGATTATTGAGGTCGAGCAATTCATTGAGGCTTGTTCCTATAATTTGGAAAACAATATTCGCAGCATTGGCGAGTATCCACTGACGGATGCTCTAGCGCGCATGTTAGCCTTAGGGACCACCCTGGAGACGATTACCGTCGATAACTGGTTTGACTGTGGCCGCCGCGAGGTTCTACTTGAGACCAATGCTATTTTCCTCGATCGGGAAGGCTTCGCCACCGAAGACCCGCCACCTTTCGATAACAGCATTATTATTCATCCGGTCCACATTGGCCCCGGTTGCGACTTGTCTAACTCTATCATCGGCCCCTACGTAACGCTTGGCGCTAACACTAAACTGGAACACGCTATTGTCTCTGATTCCATCATTGGGGATTACGCGACGATCCACGACATCGTGCTTCGCAATTCCGTCGTCGGCAGTGACGCTAGCATCGGAGGGCTACGGCAGAGTCTGAATATTGGGGATAATACAGAGATTGATTTTGGGGCGTAGGGAGGTTGGCTAGAAATTGGTATGTAGTAGTCGGTCTTTTCAACGCAGCATGTCTTTGCCAACAGTAGAAATAAAAGCCTACATTTTTAGCTCTAAAACGCTCAACCATGTCCTCCCCCTCCTTCTTTGATCGCATCAATAATTGGGCGCGCCGCTCGGTTACCCTCAAGCTGGTCATCATCGGGATAATGATCTTGTTCTTGCTGATTCCGACTAGTATGTTGGATGGCCTGATTATGGACCGGCAGGGCTTGCGAGATAGTGCCCAACGGGAAGTTGCTTCTAAATGGGGCCTACAACAAGTAGTCGGTGGCCCCGTAGTGTCCGTTCCCTATTACTACGAAACCCTGAGCAGTGATGGTAAAGCCATTCCACACACGGGCTACGCCCACTTCTTACCCGAAAATATCGACATCAGCGGAGAGTTATTGCCGGAGGAACGCTACCGTGGTATTTACGTGGTGGTTCTTTACAACACCCGGCTGACCATTTCAGGGAATTTCCGTGCATTCAACGCAGCGGCCCTCAGTATTCCCGAGACGTCTCTCCAGTGGGAAGACGCTCACTTTGTGGTTGGTATAACGGATATGACAGGTATTCAATCCAGTATTGATTTAGTGCTAGGAGATTCCACTCTAAACCTGGGTCCAGGAACCATAAGTAGCGACATTTTCTCCAGTGGAGCCAGCGTACCGGCAAATGTTACGGGAGAAGAAGAGAATGTCCCCTTTCGTTACACCCTAGACCTTAACGGCAGCTCCGCCCTCTATTTCCGACCCTTTGGAGAACGCACTACCGTCGATCTCAGTGGTGGCTGGGCCAACCCCAGCTTCGATGGCGGTTTCTTGCCACAGGCGCGCACGGTAAGGGATGCCGGGTTTACCGCAAATTGGGAGGTGCTACAACTTAACCGGAATTATCCGCAGCAAGGCGTTGGCGGGTATGTTCCGAACATAAGTTACGGAGACCTGGGTGGTCTATCGAATCGAATTCGTCCATACGATGGTTACGAAACGGCTGGTGATCTCTTCGGCCTCCGCCTCCTCTTACCCGTAGACGAATACATGAAAACCTACCGCAGCACCAACTTTGCGGTTCTCTTCATTTTCATCACCTTCCTGACTTTCTTCTTCATTGAGGTCCTTAACCGGCGCCGGGTTCACCCCATTCAGTACCTGCTGATTGGGGCGGCCATCATTCTTTTCTACGTGCTCCTGCTATCCATCAGTGAGCACCTGCTGTTCGATGCAGCTTATTGGATCAGTTGTGCGGCTATTGTTAGCCTAATAACGGGCTACAGCTGGTTCATCCTTCGTAACGGAAAACTCACGGGTATGGTGGCGGCGATCTTGATCGTACTGTACATCTTCTTTTATAGCTTACTACAACTACAAGACTACGCGCTCTTGTTTGGAGCCATTGGTTTACTCCTGATTCTTGCAGCCATCATGTGGTTGACGCGGAACATCGACTGGTATAACCTGAATCGAGAGTAAATTGGTCTGTTGGTCTGTTGGTCTGTTGGTCTGTTGGTCTATTGGGCGGAGGCCCGCTTTTTCTGATAGGCCCTTGCACCACGGTAGACCATCAGGCTGAATAACAGTACTCCAATGCCCAAGTAGAGGTAGTTCAATTCACCCGCTTTGCCGAAGACGGCAATGAAGGGAATACTAACCAGAAAAAAAGAGGGTACCTCATTCCAAAGGCGCAGCTGCCAGCCGCTCATGGGGCGCTCACCTTTTTGGATGGGCAGCATGAGCTTAGACTTCGTGTAAAGCTGGTAAACTACGAACAAGACGACCAAAAGCAACTTGAGGTGTAACCAACCAGGCGTGCCTGCCTGAAAATAACTGAAGTTGGTTCCAATCATAACTAGGCCGGCTGCCCAGGTAATCATCATGGCGGGGTTAACGATGATTTTGTACACCCGGTTTTCCGTGGCACTGTATTCTTCCTGCAATACTTCTCGTTTGATCTGGTTACGTTCCGAATCCTGCGGAATTTCATCCGTTTCGGTGTGGTGAACAAGCACTCGCCCTAGGTAAAAGAGGCCGGCAAACCAGGAAATGAAGCCTACTACATGGAGGGCTTTTGCAATGAGAATGATGTTCATACCTCTAAGGTATTTGATCTCTTACGGGTAGTAACGATAATGAAGTATTGAGCAAGGATTTTTACTAAGGGGTGATAGGTTGACCACAAAAATGGAGAAAATTCGTGCTTTCGGGATAACTACTTAACATCACTAATGCCCGGCGTCAGGCGCCTGAGTAACTCGGAGTACAACTTATGCTTACTTATCCTGGGGTTCCCATCTACCCCCGTCCGCACGAACACCATGCCCCATTCGGGGACTATCAAACAGACATTATGGTTCAGTCCACTAGTAAATGCGCCCGCTACCGGGGCGTCGCTACCTTTGTTGATGACCCACCAATTGTAGCCGTAAATGCCACGGCCGTCAGTGCTCTTGCGGTCGGTATCGCCTAAATCTAGATTTTTGGAGACTTGATTTTTGGTGGCTGCAGCCAGAAAGTCTGCGGGTGCTAACTGTTCGCCGTTCCAGTTTCCTTGGTTGAGCACCAGGTGGCCGAAGCGGGCTTGTTCGGAGGCGGACATCTTCAAGCCTGTGCCTCCAAAGTTTATGGGAACACCGTCGAGTACGGTCTCTTCGCCCCACCACTCCCGTTTGGGAATACCAATCTTACGGAAGAGTCTTGCGTCGAGATAATCATTGAGGGAAGTACCCGCTGCCTGGGTCAGGGCACGTCCGAGCATGATCATGGCCTCGTCCCAGTAGGTGTAGGCACTTCCGGGAGGGAAGAGTGGAGTAGTGGGGGTGTAAGGCGTATTTGACCAATCTTCGCTTACATCACTAGCCCAGCGGGTACTCCCTTCTGCGTTGTAACCACTTGTCATGGTGAGAAAATGGCGATAAGTCGCTTCGGGGTATTGCTCAGCAAGGCTTGGTTCGTGTTCGGCTACCCGTTGGTCTAGTTGAAGAATACCTTCTTCGGCCATTAAGCCAACGGCCGTAGAGGTGAAAGACTTAGTACACGACCAGATATCATGGACCTTATCAATACTGTCGCCTGCCCATAATAGGTAACCATTCCGGATGACCATTACTTCCTCTAGTCCGTCCTCTTTGCAGTGGGAAGCTAGGAAGACTAGGGCAGAGTCGAGTACTACTGGATCTACTCCCAACTCAGCGGGCTGGGCGGTGGCCCAGCCGGTGGTGGGGAATTGTAATGGGGGGAGTGGTGCCGGATTTTCGCCTTGCTTTAGCTTGGTACTATCAACACAAGAGAGCAGACAAATTAGCAAACAGAGCGTGCAGATTTTAAGCGACATGGTCGGAGGTTTGTTGACAAGGTAAGCGTACACTATCAAAAAACTCAACGCTAAATGGCTACGGACGTCTCGTCCGGACTTGTTAATGCTTGTAATGTGCGGACGGATAATCAATAAAAAAGCCCCACCAACTTAAGCGCTAGTGGGGCCAATGATAGTTTCAATATTTTACCTAGGCGGCAACCAGTTGGGCTTCCAACTTATCGGCCAGGGCTTGCTTGGTAGCAAAACCGACGTGCTTATCCACAACTTCCCCATCCTTAAGGATCAAGATAGTAGGAATAGATCGGACTTGGTATTTCTGACTTAGCTCAGCATTTTCGTCGACGTCTACTTTAGCAATAAGTGCCTTGCCTTCGTAATCGTTGGCAAGTTCTTCGATGACGGGGCCGATCATTTTACAGGGGCCACACCATTCCGCCCAGAAATCAACGAGGGCGATGCCTTTCTTTTCGAGGATGTTTTCCTTGAAGTTGGCGTCAGTTAATTGGAAAGCCATGCTTGTTATTATTTTGTTCACTGTGCAAATCGCACAGGAACACAACACCATCGCTTTTACGTTAGTTTAACCCGTACCCAATTCCTCCAAACAAGTGACGCAAAACGACATGGCCCCACGATTTAAAGTGACTTTTTTCCGCTGGTGGCCCCTCTTTCTAGCTCTACTGGTATTGATTTTTCGCCTTCTGGCCAGCCCTGATACTATCGAGCGATATTACAGCCGCGGACTTTTCCCATTACTGCGGGTAGCTTGGGACAATTCCATCGCGCTTCTGCCGATCCCCTTGTTTTATCTCTTTTGGTTGCTGGTTGTTGGATGTTTGGTTTGGCTAGTACGCCGCTTTTTCAGTGAGCGACGGAAAAAACAAGCCGCCTGGGGAGGTTTGGCTCGTCGTCTGGTTAATTTTATTCTGCTATTATTTTCTGCCTTTTTGCTAGGCTGGGGGTATAACTATGGTCGACAACCGGTCGAAGCCATGATGGGCTTTACGCCCTATCAGCCCACCTTAACCGAGCTGCGCACCCGCGTCCGCGCCCAAGCCATTGCGTTGAGCCAACTTCGTGCTCAGGTCACCCAGGACACCCAGGCGCTAACCCAGGCAGATTTTCCTGCTGATCTCGAGGGAAGGGTGCGCCCGCTCCTCCGGGAGGCTTTACTGGAACACGGGTATCCTGCTCCCGGTCGGCCTCGGGCCCGCAGGCTTCGCCCGAAGGGTGTTTTACTGCACCTGAGTACGGCGGGTGTTTACTGGCCTTGGGCGGGAGAAGGCAATATCGATGCTGGCCTGCACCCCCTGCAACAACCACCCGTGATGGCCCACGAGCTGGCCCACGCCTACGGTTTTGGTTACGAAGGCACCTGCACCTTTTGGGCGTGGTTAGCGGGACTGCAAGCTAGCGATCCGGCCATGGCTTACGCTTTTGGACTTGGGTACTGGCGCCGGATTGCCGGCCGCTTACGACAAGCCGAACCCGAGGCCTACTGGGAATGGCGCGCTGATTCCTTAGACGCTGGTATTCGTAACGACCTACAGGCCATCTACGATAACGCCGAGCAGTACCGAGACATCGCACCCGTAGTGCGCGACATCACCTACGATGCTTACCTCAAGGCACAAGGAGTCCCCGACGGACTGCTGAATTACGGGCGGGTCGTGCAATTAGTGGAGGGGTACCGGAAAGGGAGAAGGAAGGAATGAATGCGAGAAGGATTACCCAATTCTTTCATTCTCTCATTCTCTCATTCATTCCCTCATCCACCATCAAAAAATCCAACAAGTCAGCATACACCGTACTCTGTCGTAAAATATCCGGGCAACCGATGATGACCAAATGTTCGCGTGCTCGAGTCATTGCAACGTTTAGCTTACGATCGACCCCTTCCGCACTGATCTGGCTGAGCATCTGAATTTGATTATCGGTGTTAGTGCAAAGGGATAAGAGCACGATTCTTTTCGCGCCGCCTTGGTAGCGTTCTACGGTGTCGACCATGTAATCATCTGCCGGAAGTTGCTGGTCGATAAGCTGGCGACGAATATGGGCAATTTGGGCGCGGTAAGGGGTGATGATCCCGATGTCTCCTGCCTGAATAGGCCGATCGGTGTTCGCATAAAGTGCTGTGTACGCTTCGATGAGGCGTACGATTAGCTTAGCCTCGTGGGCATTTACTTTGGGGTCTACCGTTGCCACGTCGGGTGGGGTAGGGAGGAAAAGTAGGCGAGCTTTAGCCAACTGTTTGCTTAGTGTTTCTTGCTCCTTTTTTTCATTTGGCGCAGCCGCAGGTGCTAGGGTGAGTTGTTGGAGCTGGGTCAGTCGATGGGGAATGCCCTTCGGCAGTATGTCCAGC
>JBCDGT010000089.1:0-8342 GCA_038750915.1 Bacteroidota bacterium | reverse complement strand
TTTCGACGGGCTTAATGACCGTAAGCTCGGGCATCGGTCGAATTTTAATTCATTCCCGACGGAAGGTTTGCGCCAGGCCTATGTCCGCTTTAACATCAGCAAGAATGGCGCTCCAATCCAGGCGCCTGGTTCGGGCCAAGGACTGGGCGCGGTAATGCTTTTCCGAGAGTTTAGCGTAATTAGTCCAGTGATCCAATGCTTCTACTAAGCGCCTAACCGCCTCTTGTTTATGCTTTGACTCCTGGTTTGCTTGCAAAAAGGCCAATTCCGTTGCCGCTTCAATTTTTGCAGCGTAGTATAAACCTAGATGGGCCATGGCCGCTAGGTCATCCAGCAACACGGTAGCCTCTGCCTCTCCATCAGTTTGCGGGTCAAGCTTCTTCACCCCTTCCAAAGTAAGTTTAGCCTCTTCCCGGAGGTTGTTGGCTACCGTTAAGGGGCTAATGGCAGTAATGGTCTTCCCGCTTGCTAACTGCTCAACGTAGGTAGTAGGATTGAGGATATTACTGCCCTCCATAGAAGGATTATCCATAAAATCCACTACCGACTGAAAGCCTTCTCGCATGTTGTAACACGACTCTACGGACCACATATAATCCCAGTTTTTCCAATAAAACCGATTGACCTGCGGCACAATTTTGGAAGCTGACTGCCAGGTATCGTACAGCGGCTCGGCAGGAAGGTTAGGGAAATGGTGTGCGAGCTTGTTAGTAAAGAAAGATTTATCGAGCTCATTATCGTAGCCTAAGCGGCCCCACAGCATGAAGTTGTACCAGTGCTTCTTGATTTCCAGTTGCCCCGCTAAACTATGGTCTTTTGCGATGAACTCTCTGCCCCAAACGTAGCCATCAGACCCCATATGATAAGCTGCGGTATGCTCTCGGGGAAAGTTTTTGAGGAAGGAACGTACGTATTCTGGGTCTCCCCAGCGATAGACAAAAATATCGTCGTTCCGCAGGTTCCACCAAGACTTGAGTCCGTAGGGTTTCATATCCTCTAGGTGTTGCTTGGCGAAGGGAATGTCTGGAGAAGAGTATAGCCTTGCTTTTGCGTACTTAAAGTTCACAGCGAAGGGATCGGAGTAGGCGTCCCAGTGTTTCATGATGGCCTCCATGTCGGAGTTCCAGACCCGATGGATGAATTCAACGGTTCGTCCGGCTTGCTCCTCTTTAGCGTCCAGAATTCCCTTGCCGTAGGTTTCCCACAACCATTTTTCCCGGTCGAAACCGGGAAGGGATCTCGGGGGCATGTGCTCGCCAGCCGTTACACCGATTCCCTTCAGGTCTGGGTAAGTCAACAAAAATGTCTTCACTGCTTCCCTTAGGTAAGATATAGTTTCCTGGTCGTCTACTTGGTGGCTAACGCCATATTTTCCAGGTGGCTCCGGGTAAGGGGTTACCCCGTAAGTCCGGTAGAACGGAGGTACGGCCTTAGCTACCCCGTTCAAGCAGATATTCCAGGTGATGAAGTATACATCAATACCCCGTTTTTTGGCGTGGGCCATAATGCGTTGCCAAAGCGCAATCTTCTCCTCAATCGTCATTTCCTTGACGACCTTTAAGTTCTCCAACACATTGCTGGAAACCAGCTGGGGTTCGCCCCATTCGTTTTCTACCCCGATGGGCTCCAGGGTAGTTACCATTACGTCGTTGAGTGCGACTTCCGGATAAGCTTTCATTTTAATCATGGAAGGAAAGGGATGAGGGCTCCAAACCGTCAGAACATTGTAGCGGTGCAGGGCCATATCATCGAGGAATTCTTTCCAAAAATCCCAGTTCCACATCTCGGCAATATTCTTTTGCGCTGCATCCCCCGTATCATCATAGCCAGGGGTTCTGGCATCCAAAGGGATATTGAATTTGATGCCTCGCTTAGCCAAAAAAGCTTCCCCTTTGGTGTTTTTCACCCTTCCATAGAGTTCGAGTTGTTCGGCTACTTCTAATCCTCCGTAGAGGAGGCCACGCTCATCACCTCCCCGCACGCTTATTTCATTCCCCCATACCTCGATTTGATAAGCCTGGGCGGTCAATTCTTTTTCATCAAGGGAGAAGCGTACGCTTGGCACTGCCAGATCAGGATGTTGCTGCAAAGCGGTCACTATCTTAGCTCGGGGGAAATCAAGGTCGACGGATTCCTGGGCCATTAATTGAGCGAAGGGTATCAGTAGGGCGAGCCCCGCCAAAAAAGAAAAAAAGCGTAACGTCCTCATTATTTGCAGATTCGATTTTTAAGTCACTCACCGGAGCAGATGTTGAATCGACTCACGACTGTCCTTTAAGATAGTCCTTTGTAAAGACATCTAATCTTTCGTCAGTTAAGCGAAACCCATTGTACAAAAGCTCTGGTCATCAGAGGTATACTTAGGGGGCCTACTACTAATGCGAATCAAGATCTAAACGAAATATCAGCACTTTAGTCCTCTCCCTCGGATTACTTCTGGGGCCCTAACCCAGAAGACGCGTCCAGAGGAGAGGGAAGTATCAGCTTCAATTAGCCCAGCGTGTTTATTTGAACTGTTGGCCGGAAATCATTGAATTTTGGCATCATTGCAACGAATCTTCGGTGAATTTTCTAAAATCACTATCGAGATGGGTCATTCCTCTCCTCCGGAGAGGGACCGAGGGAGAGGTAAAACTATCACGTCATCCACTATCTAGCTCTTGATTCACGTTACCAATAACCAATGATTTTTACTGACACTCAACCCCGAATATCAATTCTACTAAACCCATCTCCTACTGGCTCTAAGACAATCTTACAGTGAATCCGCTCGCGCAATTGTGGTACGTGGCTGATCAAGCCAACGGTTTTACCCCGCTCTTGTAGCTGTTCTAGGGTGGTCATGGCTTGGTCCAGTATTTTCTCATCAAGGGTACCGAAACCTTCATCGATGAAGAGTGACTGGATGATTTCACGGCCCGCAGCAAGGTCAGATAAACCCAGGGCCAGGGCTAAGGAAACAATGAAAGTTTCGCCACCGGAGAGCGTGCTCATCGGCCGGGTATTATCGCCCTGGTAGGTATCGATGATTTCGAGTTCCAGTGTTTCCTGATCGAGTTGAGCCGCTTTATGGCGCATCTGGTAGCGTCCACTGATAGAAGCGAGGTGATAATTGCCGGCCTCGACCAGTCGTTGCAAAGTCAGGGTTTGGGCGAAGCGACGGAATTTGGTCCCGTCCTTCTGGCCGATGAGGTCGTGGAGTTTCGCCCAACGGTTTAGGTCTTTTCTGCGGGCTTCTAAATCCTTAGCAAGGGCTTTGAGGGCCGTCTGCCGCTGATCGTCCTGTTCCAACTCTTTTCTAAAGGCGCCGATCTCCCGCTCGTGGGTGGAGAGGCTTTGCTCCGCCGTGGCTAATTCCGTCTCTAGCGCTTCCGTGGGTGGAACGGCTGTCGTGACTTTTTTCAGCTTCGCCACCTCTTCGCCAATTTGCTGATGACGCGCTCGCTGGCTGGCCAGGGCTTGCTCTTGCTGTTGGAGGCGTACCCGGAGGGTTTCTTCCGCGGCTAGTGGCAGTAGCAGCTTGCGAACGCTCATCAAGTCGGCCTGCGCCAATTCCTGCAGCTTAGCCTCCAGCGTGGTCATCAGGGTAGCACGCTCTGCCTTTAAGCCAGCCAGCCTTTTTTGCCGTTCATTAAGGGTTGTCTGCAGCGTCGTTAATTCCCTTTCTACGAGCTGGAGACCCTTAGTAGCTTCCTCCACCAATTCATGGCACCGCAGGTCTTTTTTCCGGAGCAACTGTCGACAATCGGCCACCGTGTAGTTACCAATTAATGCCTGTAAGTCCTTTTGCCAACTACCGAGTTGGTCGTCGCGCAGCTTTTTAACGGCCATTAAGCCTTTAATCTCTTCTTGGTGCTGATTGAAAAAAGTTCGTTCCACTACCAACTGCTGGCGCAGCTTTTGCAAGGCTTGAATGTTTTCCCGCGAAAGCTGAAGTTCCTGTAGCTCCGCTCGAGTGTTTCTTTGCTCCGTGACCAAAGCATCTAGGTGCTTAAACAGGGCTTCTCCCCGCAAGTTGGGAGCATCCCCTTTAGGTAGAATCGCTGCGGCGGCTTCGGCTAGAGACTTTAGCTGCGCTTCCGCTCCTGCTAACCCGGTCAATGCTTTCTGTTGTTCAGCTGCTGCTACTTTGGTCGCCTCTCGCGCAGCCCGTAAACTTTCGGTTGCCTCCGCTAAATCTTTGCGGGCAAGGATCAACTCCTGCTCCTCCACTGGCTCAAAATCCACTAAGGCGGGGTGCTCCGTAGCCCCGCAGATGGGGCACTGCTCTCCGGGCGCTAATTCCGTGCGCAAATGGTCGAGTTGATGCACTTGCTCCGTTCTGCGCAGGCTTTTCTCACGGTTTTCCCGGGTCGCCTCCGCCTTTTTTTCCGCTTCCTCTACCGATTGGTAGTGGGTGGTCACTTGCTCGGCGGCTTGGCCTAGCTTGGCGACTACTTTTTCCTGTTCCTTCACTTTGGCAGCCTGAACGTCGTAAGTGCGCCACACCAGGAGTGGGTCGATGGCCTGGTCCAACTCCCGCAGCCGCTTTTCGAGTAAATCGGTTCTCTTCAGCAGCGCTTCGGGGTCTCGATTCCCCAGCTCTTTTACCAAAGTCTGTTCTTTGGTGGCCAATTCCTTGATCTCCTTTTCAATCTTTACTTGATCGCCATTGACCTTTTCCCACCGCTGTTGAGCGTTGAGCGCTTCTCCCTGCAAGCCCGAAATCTTTTTCTTCAGCTCGCTAGCGGCATCTAATTTTTCGAGGCGGCCGGGCCGTTCGCGCAGGTGGTCGGCCCGTTTATCCTCAGCCGCTTTCAGGCCGACTCGGGCCGCCTCCAGTTTGGGGGTAAAAGCAGAAAGTTCTTGCTGATTTTCGGTGATCAAATTTTGCAATGAGGCCGCTTCTAGTTCCAGCTGATCGAAGCGTTGTAGCGGGTTCCGCATGGGTTGAAGGCGTAAGCTGGCGGCTAGGCGGTCGCGCTCAGGAGCAACGGTTTTCCACGCTGCTGCATGGGTGGCCAGCGCTTCCTCTTCCTTCACCAAGGTCTCGGTCAGTTCCCGGTATCGCTGCTGCTGAGCGATCCCTTGACGAATTTTTTCTAGGCGCGGCCGCAGGTGCAAAGTTTGTCTTTCAAGCTGCTGAAGTTGTTGCTGCAACTGCTTCCGATCATCAGCGGAGAGCGGCGGTTGTTGTTCTAAGCGATCGCTCACCTGCTGGTAGGCTTCCTTGGCCAGTTTGTGCCTAATGAAGGCCGCTTCGCTGATGCGGCTGTAGATTTCCGTACCGGTAATACGTTCCAGCACGCCGGACCTTTCCCCTACGTCGGAATTAAGAAAGCGGGCAAATTGCCCTTGGGTGAGCATTACACTCCGCACGAAGCGTCCGTAGTCTAGGCCTAGTAGATCTTCTACCTTTTCGTTTACGCCTTTTAGCCCGTCTACGGCTAAGGGAAGGTACTGCTGGCTAGTTGCGTCCCATTTACTAATCGCCCGTTCGGCAGTTTGCAGCTTACCACCTGGCTTGCTACGCGCGCGGCGGCGCTCCCAGCGGCTGAGGAAACGGCCCTTATCGTTACGGAACTCCACTTCGGCAAAACAATCACCGGTACCGTGGCTCATCACTTCGTTGCCGTAACGGTCGCGCTCCGTACGTCCGTAAAGTGCCAGCGTGATGGCATCCAAGATGGAGGTTTTACCGGCTCCAGTAGGCCCAACGATAGCGTACAGACCACTCGACGCCAGTGGTTCTGCTTCGAAATCGATCACCTGAGTACCCCGGAGGCTATTCAGATTCTGGAGGTGGAGGCGCAGAATTTTCATGCCTCAGTGGTTTCTTCTTCCATCCAGGTTCGCAGCTCCCGGAAGCTCGCCAGTAAATCGGAGTAATCTTGCCGTTCTCCAGTGGCCGTGCCGTGGCAAAGACGGTGAAATACCTCTTCGGGGTCGAGTTCACTCAGGCTTTGGCTCGTTAGGGTTGCCTGGTCGTTTTCGGCACCCTCAGGACGGATTAAAGAAGTGCGTAGAATGGCTGCCTCCTGAGCCGCAAAGGAAGAACCGTCCTTTGCCAAAGCCGGATTTTTCTTTTCCAGAATAGCTGTAAGCTCTTCCCGTAACAAGGGAAGCGGGTGCGGTGTCTCCACCCGTACCTCCAGCCACGGGGCCAGTGTTCCTTCCTCGCGGGTGGTCCGATCCTTTAGGTGGAAGGCTTCCAATTCGGCGAAGACTTCTTCGGCGGTGCCGCGAACACTCAGCAAGTCCCGGAAGCGGGGCACCGTTAGGCGTTTTACGGTAACGGGCTCGCCAGCGGCACTCAGGTCAAATACGTATACGGACTGAGGTTGGCGAGCTTCTCCGAAAGTAAGTGGTACCAAGCTGCCCGAGTAACGTACGTGCTCATGCCCTCCAACCCGCTGCGCCTGGTGGATATGACCTAAGGCAACGTAATCAAATATGTCCGGGAACTGGCCAGCTTCAATGTTATTCTTATCAGCCAGATAAATGTGAGTTTGTTTATCGCTCGCATCGACGCTGCCGGCAGCAAAAAGATGCCCGGTAGCAACGACAGGAGTTTGCGGGTCTTTTCTTTTTTCCGCAACGGCCGCCGCAATGTCCTGATAGTGTTGCAGGATGGCCGTGCGCAGGCGTTGCTTACGGCCTTCAGGGCTTTCCCCTGCGATACTGTACTTAAGGTCTTTCTCCCGGAGATAGGGGACGGCGGCCACCAAGAGGTCTACTTTCACGGCACCTGCGGCCGCGCCCTGATTGATATTGAGCTCAATTACCTGGTCAGCAAGATTATTCTTCGTTCCTCCAATTACGTGGAGGTTGAGGTGACTCAGCAGTTCTGCGGGAGCATCAAGAAGGGATGGACTATCATGATTACCCCCTACGATTATGGCAGCTTGGCAACTCGTCCGCTGGAGTTCACCCAGGAAATTATAGTACAGGTTTCGAGCCGTATTTGAGGGGTTCATGGTATCAAATACGTCGCCAGCGACAATCAACACCGCCACCTTTTCCGTCTCGATCATATCCAACAACCACGCCAAGGCCGCGCGATGCTCGTCGGTGCGGTCGCGGTCGTAGAGGCGGTGGCCCAGGTGCCAATCGGAAGTGTGGAGGATTTTCAAGGGAGAAAGTAGTGAATGACAGAATAGAAGAATGAGAGAATTTTGTCTGAAAATTTCTAAGGCCGTGAATCTAAGGAAAGAAATCGCAATAATTCACCTCAAGTGCCTTTGCGACGGTACATCACGTCGCTACGCAAAACATACTTCGTTCCACTGGTTACTTCCGCACCTTCGTGTAACAGTTTGTGGTTAAAAATTAGGGCTTTGCCCGTTTCCGGAAAGACTGGCAGTTTAAGAAAATTTGTAGCCCCACCCGACATTCCTTCGTTTAGGTAAACCATAAAGGTGTACTCACTCCATTCGTTGATGTTCCGAATGTAAGAACCGTCCTGATGCTGCCGAAAGCGGTGGCCAGGACGATACTTATAAAAGCGAAAGCGCTCGTTCAGGCCGCAGGCGATACTGATGTTTAATTCGCTTGGCACCAAGTTTTTAGCCCGCTGCCATAGCACCTCCGCCAGCGCTGGGTCGTCATGGATATAGCGCTCATTATTACGAATGGATTTCATCATAACCATTCGGCCCCGACCAGCGTTGACAGTAGCCTCTTCAAAGCCTTTCGCCTCGCAGTAGTCGATCCAAGACTGGCATTCTTCATCAGACAGGAAGTGCGGTACTACGTAAATACCCTCGGCAAGCTGTTCTACTTCAAGCATAACAACAGTTTTCTTAATTCTCTTTCCTTCCCCATTCTCTCATTCCCTGCTACCCTCCATTCACAAACCGCTGGTGTTCTTTATTACCCTTAAAAAAAGCGGAGTAATTCCCCCGTGGAATTTCTGGCATACCCCTTGGCTTTTTACGAATTTCGTAAGTAAAAGCTTCGAAGGGGCCACCATCACTTACCCGCCCTTTGATGGTAATACGGCGGTATTCATCGTTCCCCGCCCCCGTAACGGATTCATAGGCATCAATCATGCTAAGGCTTTCTTTAGCGTTATCTCCTTCCAGGCGGTAAAGCTCCCCTTTGACCGTACCGGAGCCTCCTGCGACGAAGCCGGGATACATACCCATATCGTAAAGCGTGCCGGCAACGGAAGCTTTACCGATCAACTTTCCTCGGCGACGTAGGAACTTACTCATACTGCTGGGAATATCGCTGAGTAGGGTACCGTATACGAAAAGATGGATCATGGGAGTGGTCTGTTGGTCTGTTGGTCTGTTGGTCTGTTGGTCTGTTGGTCTGTTGGTCTGTTGGTCTGTTGGTGAGAACTACTTGGCAGGGGAGAT
>JBCDGT010000088.1:0-8412 GCA_038750915.1 Bacteroidota bacterium | reverse complement strand
TCCTACTAAAGCTTGCTTTATTGTTAAAACCGTACTCCAGCGCCAATACCAATAAGGTCTGTACCCAGAGTTCACCGCCGCCGATCTTATGTTGAACGGCTTCGATCCAGAACTGATTGAAGTAATCGTTAAATTATACAGAGAAGTACAGGTTGGCGGCTGTAGACACCACCTTTGTATTCGCACCAAGGGTAGCTGTCACATCGGCCAGGGTCAAGTGTGCTTTTTTTAAATAAACCGCTCCTCTTGCATGGTACCATGCAAAAAATCTTTCCAGCTAGCTAATGAAAATTCATCAGCCTACTTACTGCTTCATAAATCTTCCTGAATAAATTCTTCCTTCCTTTTCCAGCTTTAGGAAGTAATTCCCCGCTTTTAGACTGGCAACTGGAAAGCTTACCGTCCGCCCCGGACTTACGATTCGGGTATCTCGTTGTAGTAAACGTCCGGAGGCATCCCAGAGTGAAAGTGCATAATTACCGCTGCTGAGCGTAGTTGGAATTTCGATGAATAATTCTTCCTTACTTGGATTAGGGTAAAGCTTCAACGAAGTAGCGTCAACGCGTACAGCGATACTATTCGGCTCTACCCGAGGGGATTCTGGCCGCGTAAGACTTAATGCCGCTGCTGAATTAGCCGAAGAATGATACAATACCATCCGGTTAACGGAGTGGCCATTAGACCTACCGGATACTTCCAAGGTATAGACGCCAGCGGTATCAAACTCTACGAAGATGCTGTACGGGTCATTATCATTGGTATTGGCGTTCCAACTCCAGTCGTTACGTCGGTTCTGGTACACCTTAAACCAATTGTCTGAGCTGGAGCCTTCAGGATTTGGGCTCATACCACTACCCCTTGGCCAAATGACGCTGTTGCCCTTTTGGGCGTAGAAAGCCGAGGCATCATCAAAGCGTAACCAAGAATCATTATGCTCCGTATTGCTGGTACCTACTGCAATACGGCTGTGCCATTGAAAGCGATACCTTCCGGTAGTGGTTATATTGATCTTATAGACCATTAGCGAGTTTCCTGGCGAATTGAACCGATCAGGGCCATTGTAGCGTAGGCTACCGTTGCCAGTATATCCAGTAATCGTTGTGTCTAACCGCCACTGTCCGTACCCTGCAGCCGATTCCGTTTCGATTACTACAATCCCCCCTTGCTCTTCGAAGGTCGGGGGAGTTTGCCCAGAGAGCGGTGATAAGATTAGAAGAAAAACGAAAAACGAAAAAAGTTCTTGTATAGATAACATACTTAATTTTTGGGGGACAGCCGAAAGGAAAAATGCCCTCAAGAATAATTATTTCTGCGGGGAGAAACATCCATTTTATCGGAGAGAATCGTTCCCCCAAGGGCTAAAGCTTGTGTAGGGTTTCTTCCTCCAGCTTATTAGGCGCTTTCACCTTTCACTTCTTTGGCGAATTCGGAGGGTTTCTGATCGTAAGCCTGCCGAAAGCACTTACTAAAGTACTTAACATCTCGGTACCCTATTCTACTGGCAACCTCTGCCACTCCCAGTTCTCCGGTGCTAATCAATTGGGCGGCTCGCTTCATCTTTAGGAGTTTAATAAAACTATTTGGGGTATGGCCGGTAATCGCTTTCACCTTCGTGAAGAGTAAAGCCCGACTCACCGCTAAATCGCGGGCAAAATCATCTACCTTATAATTGGAATTACCCATATTCAAATTGACCAAACTAATGGCTTGTTCTAAAAATTTAGTGTCTGCCGGGGTAACTTTTACTTCTCCTGGTTCAAGTTTCAGCGTACGGGCAGCTTTGGCTCTTGCTTGTTTAACGGAATAAAGGATGTTACGTACCCGCAGTTGCAATTCTCGGGGACTAAAGGGTTTAGTAACGTAATCATCTGCCCCAGTTTCCAAACCTTCCAATCTCTGTAAGTCGGACGACTTAGCCGTGAGTAGAATTGCCGGTATATGGCTAGTTTGTAGTTCTGTTTTCAGCCGTTTACATAAAGAAAGTCCGTCCATTTCCGGCATCATGACATCACTAATCACTAGGTCGGGATTTAACTTGCGGGCGATCCGCAAGCCCTCCTTACCATTAGCCGCCGTTTCTAGTAAGTAATCACTAACTAAAATAGATTCTACGTAGTCTCTCACTTCAAGGTTGTCTTCTACAATAAGGACTAAAGGCAGTGGTGTTTCCTTAATTTCAAGGGGTAGAAGATCTGTTCTAATTTCGGTAACACTTGATTTCTCCTCCCTTGTAGCTACTCCAATAGCAGGTGTATGCTCTACAAATTCTGCTGACTGCACCGAAGTTTGTACGGGGCGAATCGGAATCCAACAGATAAATGAGCTGCCCATACCCGGCCGGCTATTAACGGTAATTTCTCCTCCATGCATGTCTATGTATTCCCGTACAATTGCCATACCAATGCCCGTACCTTCGCGTTGGGTAAGGGATTTTCGCTCAAAAAAGCGGGCAAATATCCGCTCTTGCAGCTCTATTGGAATGCCCTCTCCATCATCGCTCACTCTTAAGTAAAGCTTAGTCCCTTCTCTGCGTAAGAGTAGCTCGACTCGTCCTCCGGCCTGGGTGAATTTAAACGCATTGGCCAGCAAGTTGTAAAGCACCTTTTCCAGCTTATCTCGATCAAAACTAAGGGGTAAATGCTTTTCGCTAGACTTAAAAAATAGGGAAACATCACGGTTACGAGCTAACTCCTGGAAAGAGTTCGTAATATCTTGACAAAAGGCCACGATGTCCTGTCCGTCTAGTTGCAGCGTCTCCCGTTCTCCGGCTAGCTTTCGGAAGGATAATAGTTGATTGACCAATTGTAACAACCTCCGTGAGTTCTTTTCTACGGTGTGCAGCCGGGTAGCCGTTTGCCCCTTAATCTCTCCGCTCCTACGAATGGACTCTAATGGACCAATCATCAGGGTTAGTGGCGTACGAAGTTCGTGGGTTATGTTGGTAAAAAATCGCAGCTTCGCCTGGTGGAGTTCTTCCTGCTGGTCTTTGGCGGCCTGCTCCAAGCGGAGCTGGTGTTGTAAGTAGGTGTACCGAAAGATAGCCGCTACGACGAGGCCAAAGGTAAGTAGGTAAAGTACGTAAGCGTACCAACTTAACCAGGGCGGAGGGCGCACGCGAATGCGCAATTCCCTTTCCCTGGGATTCCACCGACCGTCACTATTGGCAGCTCTTACGCGAAAGCGATATGTACCTGCATTTTGTAGGGTATAACTGACTTCGGTATCCCCCCTACTTGGAATCCAGTCTTCATCTACCCCTTCTAGCCGATAATCATAGCGGTTGTTCTGAGGGTACAAGTAATCAAGCGCGGCGAAGGAAAGACTGAAATTAGCCCGATTATAGGGGAAGATGAGCTCTTCGGTTTCGTCGATTATCGTACGAAGCATCCCATCTTCCGGGTTGATCGGTACGGCTTCGTTAGCTACCCGGAGTTCGGTAAAAACCAATGGAGGAGGGAAAGGATTGACCCGTACGTCATTCGGATCGAATAGCGTAAAGCCTTCAGTCCCCCCGAAGGCCAGTTCGTCGGCCCTTGTCCGGCAAACGGCATTGATCCGGAATTCTTGATTTTCTAATCCGTCAGGAAAGTCGAAAGCACTAAATGAAGTTGTTTCAGGATTCCAATAGGTTGTTCCCCTACTGGTATTCACCCAGACTCGTCCGTTATTATCTTCAACAATACTATAAACCGTACTTCCACTAAAATCAGCTCGGTCAGCGGTTGGTTTGCTTACGGAATACGTTGTTGGATCGAGTAAAAAAAGCCCCTGTCCGTAAGTGCCAATCCATAGGAGCCCGTCGCTGGCTTCCATGATACAGTATACGATATGCCCTTCGAGGAAGTGCCTAAAAGTAGGTTGCCCCCCAGGGTGTTCTTGGAGTAGGTTTAGCCCCGCAGAAGTAGTCACCCACAACCGTCCCTTCCTGTCTTCCAGAATGGAGCGACACTCATTGGTGGTGAGGCTCATAACCGTATCTTGCTGCTGAATGAGTGTAACCTCACCGGTTGCTAGCGCCACCTGCGCTAATCCCTGGCCGTACAGCGCCAACCAGAGGGTATCATGTTTCAGGTGAATATCGTACACATTGATCAACTGTTGTACAGCGGAGTCTGGATAAAAACCTAAGTCGGGAACTACTTTCTTCGTAGTTACATCCAAGCGAGAGATTCCATACTGATACATTCCGACCCACAAGTCATCACCATTCAAGAGCAGGCACTTCACGTTTTTTCCCGGCAGGCCTGCTTCTGCTGCGTAGGAAGTAAAACGCTCGGTGGTCCGGTCAAAGTAGTTAAGGCCGCCGCCTTCGGTCCCAATCCAAAGGTTCCTACGACTATCTTCTTCAAAAGCACTGACCACTTCATTGTTGAGTTGGCCCTCGCGACGGGAATAATAGTTGATCCGATCCATCAAGGGGTGATGGTAGGACACTCCACCGTAATAAGTACCGGCCCAAACATTCCCTCTACGGTCGGCGAAAAGGGAGTGGACCGAGTGACTTTTCAGTCCGTCAAAGACCTGTGGAGCTTCGAAAAATCGATCGAATCGCTCTGCTCCGGATGGTAATCTATTAAGGCCCACGAAAGTACCGGCCCAAAGGGCGCCATCCTCCGTCATGGCCAGGGCACGTACATTTTGGTGAGAAAGTCGTCCCTCTTCTGCCCCTGCGGGAAATTGTTTAAGCTGATCCGTGGTAATGTTCCAACGGAAAAGTCCGGAATCTCGAGTCGCGATCCATAACTCATTAGTAGGGCTGAGCAGCAGATCTTGTACAAAGAGGGAAATACCTTTACCACCGGGATCCACCTTATGAAAACGGGTGTTCTCCATAGCCTCTTGCGGTGCAAGTCGGAATATCCCTACAGAAGTGCCGATAAAGATTTGCCCATTGTCATCCTGCACCACTGCCCTTACCACTCTGTCCGGCAAATGCTTCAAGGAAACAAAAGTGTCCGTGTCCGCTTGATAAAAATACAGGCCACGGTCGGTAGCTACCCAGATGTTTCCAGCACGGTCCTGGTTGATGAAGCGAATGAACAATTCCTTTAAGCCCGAGGTAAGGTCATAGCGTAAGAAATCGTCCTGATCTTTTCGGTACCGACACAAGCCCTTGGTCGTCCCGACCCACAACCAATCCCGCCTTGCGTCGTAATGCAAAGCACGTAAGTTATTGAAGGGTAAGCTGTGCTCATTGCTCGCCTGATTGCGATAAACCTTGAAGCGGTTACCATCGTAGCGATTCAGGCCGTCTCGGGTACCGAACCACATGAATCCTGTTGCATCTTGGGCAATGGCAATTACCGAGTTTTGTGAGAGCCCTTCTTTCTTGGTGAGGGTACGAAAAGTGATTGGACCTTGCGCTACGACTGGAAAGCACAACACGACCAAGGAAAACAACAATAAGCTTCGGTGAAAAAAATGTGGCATGTATCGACTTAAACTGGAAGAAAGATACGAGACTTCCGTTTTGGAAAAAGTTGTCCTTCCGACTTTAACCACGGTTAAATCTAAGGTCGACCATTACCGAGTAGAGAGATAAGTTGATTTGGGCGCCAATGCGCAGGTGCAAGGAAATGGGTTTAGCAAAAGGGGATCAGCAAAAGTAGCCGCACAGCCAACAGCACAATCTACTTCACCGGCGTACTAATTACTAAGTAACTTCCCTTAAAATCTTGGTTGCGGGCCTCAATGACTGTCTTCCCAGGGCGTGTTTTCACCTCAATCCTCGCCACACCATTAGCCATTTCGATTACTTGGCTCCGCGTCGGAGTACCGTAGTTGACGAGTAACTCTCCTGCCCCGTTGCAATCAAAGTAAACCCTTCCCTCATAGTCCAGTACACGCTTACCCTTTTTATCGACCATGGTTGCGACGACTAGTTGGTGATCGCTATCCAGTGACGAACTCGATAATACAATCTTATGGGGTGATCCGGATTTTTCATAAGTATAGTTCACCGTAAGTGCATCTTTAGCTACGGGAACACCTCCATTAAATCCCCTTGCTTCCAACTTGTTTTCTCCTTCGTTGAAATCAATGGGCCAATGGTAACCGCAGGCGGGATACGCTTGGATGTCTTTGGCCTTTCCGCCAATCCTGCGCCCATTATGGTAGAGTTCTAGGCTATCACAACTACTGTAAGCCACTGCTTCTCGTGCCTTACCAATAGGGCCGCTCCGCTCCGTCCAGGTGTGTGACTCCAGGTATACAAAGGGTTCATCGGACCAGTAACTTTTGTATACGTAGTAAGCGTCCTTGGGCTTACCCGCTCGGTCTACCAAGCCCTTCTGATTGAGATACGGAATGGCATTTTCCGGCCGTAGAGGCGTACCGAAATCTTTAAAAGCCCACTGGGCGTTGCCGGCAAACCAATCGGAGGTTTCGGATATGCGTAGGTGCCAGTCGAACAAGTCAACTATGTAGTTTTCGGTCCAATCTCCCGTTTTGGCGATGTTCTTAACGTTAACCTGGTTGATGGCCTCGGCCCATTCGTTCTCATTGACGGTACCATCCCCCGTGATGGGTGTCTCCGTGTGTCGGCCTACGTGACTGGAGCCGCCGTATTCCATGTGTAAAAAACTAGGATACTTGGGGCGAGCCTCTACGAGCGCGTCGGCGTAGTTGCTGTATACACCGGCGTACCAGCCCGACCAGATGGAAGGGGAAAAGACGTCGACCCGATCTGCTCCTGCGTAGTACTTACGGATGGCGGTAAGCCGATTCGGATCTAGATTATGGGCCAAGTCGTTGAGTTCCGTCAAAAATTTATTCATGGCCTCCGGGTCGTCCCCTCCGGGAAAATCAGGGAGCCAATAAATCTCGTTGCCCAAGGACCAAAAAAAGATGCTGGGGTGGTTATAGTTTTGCTGTATTTGCTCTTTGAGTAGGCGTTTAGTATTGGCTTCCCAAGCTTCGCCTCCTTTACCTCCGCGGCACCAGGGGAGCTCGTCCCAAACGATCAAGCCCAGCTCATCGCAGGTTCGGTACACTTCAGGGTCTTGTGGATAGTGACCCAGGCGGACAAAATTTGCCCCTAGGTCTTTGATCATTTCCAGGTCCTTACGGTGTAAGGCGTTCGGCATAGCGGCCCCGTAGCCAGCGTGTTCCTCGTGGCGATGGGTACCGCGCAGCAACAGCCGTTCGCCGTTGAGGAGAAAGGGACCATTGGGCGTAAAAGAGTAAAAGCGGTAGCCGATATTGGTCGTGTACTGATCCACTACCCGACTGTCTTCTAGTAGAGTTACTGTTACTGTGTACCGATTGGGGTTGGCAGGTGACCAAAGTTTTGGTTGCTTAAGTTCTGGCAGGGAAATGGTGTTTATTTCACCGGACAAGCTAGTAATATCTTCCGTGAGGGTAAGGACGGGTTTAGTTACTCCATTTTCTTGGACACTGATTTTCACGGCTCTTTTAGCGGCCTTAGCACCTGCGTTCAGCGCAAAAGAAATGCTTGTCGTAGCGCTTTCCTTACTCACCTTCGGTGTACTGATCAGTACGTTTTCTAAATGAGTTTTGGGTAAGAGCTCCAACCATACATCGCGGGTGAGGCCGCCGTAGATAAAAAAATCCGACTTCTGAGAAGGAATAAGGTCGGGGTTGTAAATATTCGTTACCCGTACGCTGATTTGGTTCTCTTGCTCCGGGAGGAGGAATTCGGTAATATCAATTCTAAAGCCAACGTAGCCACCAACGTGCCCGCCCGCCCGATGGCCGTTTACGAACACTTCACTATCGGTATTGGCCCCTTCGAAGTAAAGGCAAACGCGACCATCATGATCGCGGGGTATGCTAAGGCTTCGCCGATACCAACTGGCATCCCTGCGGTAACCGGCGGTATTGTCGGTAGCATCCCATTGGTTCCAGGTATGGGGAAGGCTAATGCTTTCCCAACTGGAGGCAGAATTAGCGATTTCTAAAGACCGGGTATTATTTTCCAAATATTCCCAATCTTCGTTAAGGTTTATCGACTTACGAATGGCCGCAGTCTTTTCCGAAACGACAATCGGACGGACAAACATGTCTCCTAGGCAAGAGAAAAAACAGGTAAGAAGAAGCAGACCAAAAAGACGCATGAAAGAGTAACGAAGGTGAGAAAAAAGCCACCGCCCCGATTAGGCTAATTGGGCGGTGGCTCGAGCTGTTTACGAAAAAAGAATACTGGCTTTATAAATACTAAAATCCTGTATGGCTTCTTTGCGTTGGCTACGAACTGCCACGCACAAGAAAAGCCAAATAATTCTTTTACTGCTTAAAAAACTTGACGTACATCCGGCCTTCTGGCGTACGGATACTAGCGATATACATTGCGCTGGGCAGGTCACTAAGGTCGCGGAAGTCAATGCGATGCTGGCCCGGAAGGACGTTCGAGGCGAAGTTACTGCGGACTAGTTGGCCATTTAGGTTAATGAC
>JBCDGT010000087.1:0-8442 GCA_038750915.1 Bacteroidota bacterium | reverse complement strand
TGGCGTCCTTACCGATGGTGATGCGGCTACGGCCTTTTTCCATTCCGCGAATGATCGTGGAGGCCGCCTGGGCTGCTGTGGTGGGTGCTTGTTTTTCGAAATTCTTTACGAAGCGTTCTTTCTCCGCTGCGTCTTCGTACTCTATGTTTTTAGCAATGTTGGTTTTGATGCCGCCAGGGTGAACACAGACCACTCTTAGGCCCGTGCTGCGCATCTCTACCCGCAGCGTTTCGGTAAAGCCTCGCACTCCAAACTTAGAAACATTGTAGGGCGCCGAGCCAGGGAAGCCCATCAGGCCAAAGACACTACTGATGTTTACCAGAAAGCTGCCCTCGCGTTCGCGCAGGTGTGGTAGAAAGGCCAAAGAACCGTAGATGACCCCCCAAAGGTTTACTTGAAGTACTTTTTCGTAATCCTCCACCTCACTGTAAATAATCGGGTTTTGCGGAATGCTCATTCCCGCGTTATTAATTACCGCATCTACCCTACCCAGCGCTTTTCGGACTTGGGAGGCGAAGTTCTCGACGGCTTCCCGACTGCCAACGTCAAAGGCGGCTTTGATGCCCCGAGCGGAATCCGGAATGATTTCCCACGTTTCGTTCAGGGCTTCTTCCTTCCAGTCATTAAGCGCCAGGATTGCACCTTTGGCGGCGAACTGCATTGCTAGTTCCTGGCCGATGCCTGAGCCGGCTCCGGTAATCACTACTACTTTTTTGTTAAAAATGGACATGGCACGATCGATTTAAAGCTTCAGCCCCCAAAGTAGGGCGCCCCCGCCGGCTCTCCCAACAAATGCTGAGCTAATCCCTTTTAGGAGAAAACTAGGTGCCGTATCTTTGCCCCAACAACAGATTAATCGCTACCCCATGGCCAACTCCACCGCCGCCGACCGCCGTAAATACTGGCTGTACTTCCTGATCTTCCTCGTGATCTTCTTCTTAATGTTGATGTTCATGAACCAGTGGTTCTGGGTTGCGATGCCCTTCATGCTTACCTTCTTGGTAATGGCGCTTGGGTATATGTAATCCGCTGGGGTAAGATTATCCAGGCTGAGGGTATCTTTTGGTACTAATCCCTTAGCTATGCTCCGCTTTTTGTTTTTCGTTTTTCTGTTGTTGCTGGCGCTTATCCTGCCGGCGACCTAATACTGCAGGTAAATCACTGCCTTCACATCAAAAAAATCTTGCTCTGGGAACATCTCCCCAATGGCATGTTCTTCCAGGTAAGCCCCCTTCGGCAGGGCGGCCATTTCTTCTTTTAAGTCTACGCCCTTTAGGGCCAGGATACCATTTGGGAGGGCGTGCCGCTGCTTGTGGGTAATGAGTCGCATGCTCCATTCGGTCAGTTTCTCCATCTTCGCTACGGCGCGGGTGACGACAAAGTCGTATTCGGGCCTTTTGAGTTCTTCGGCTCGCTTTTGCTCCGCCCGGCAGTTCTTTAGGCCAATACCTGCAATTACCTCATTACAGACCCGGATCTTTTTGGCTGTTCCGTCGATTAAATGAAATTCAGCCTCGGGGAACATGATCGCGAGGGGGATGCCGGGGAAGCCGCCACCTGTCCCGAGGTCCAGGATTTTTGCCTTGGGGACAAATTTCACCACCTTAGCAATAGCCAGGGAGTGTAATACGTGTTTTACGTAGAGGTTATCGATGTCCTTGCGGCTGATGACGTTAATCTTGGCGTTCCATTCACGGTACAATCCGTCCAGCGCCGCAAATTGCTGGCGTTGGTGGCCATCAAGTTCCGGAAAGTACTGATAGATCAGTTCAGCGGTCATAAAAGGTCTTTGAAGGCTGCCCAGACGGGAGTGTCGGGTAAAGGAGCAATATGTTCTACTCTTTCGCCACTTACGGGGTGGTCGTAGGCAATCCGGTGGCTGTGTAGGTCAATACTACCATCAGTGTTGGCCCGTTTGAAGCCATATTTGGTATCCCCCCGCAGCGGACAGCCAATACTGGCTAACTGTACCCGAATCTGATGTTTACGGCCCGTCTTTAGTTGGATAGCCAGCAGATGATAGCGCTCGCTTGCGCCGAGATAGCGGTAGTGTAACTCAGCCGTCTTACTTCCTGGGCTGGGGGTTTCATCGATTGCCGAGCGGTTACCACGTGCGTTCCGCAGGTAGTGCACCAGGGTGTCCTCGTCTTTTTCTGGGCGGTTTGCTACTACGGCTAGGTAGTGTTTTTCAACTACCCCTTTCTGCAGTTGTCGGGTGAGCGCGGTTTGCGCGGAAGGCTTTTGCCCGAGCAATACTACCCCACTCACGGGGCGATCCAAGCGGTGAATGAGGTAGAGATCGTGGCGGACGTAGGCCGCCCCCAAACCTAGCAGGCTGGGATCACCCGTTTTATCGGGTTGCACGGATAAGCCGGCCGGTTTATTGAAGGCGATGAGTTGATTGTCCTTATGCAGGATCCAGTCACTGATGCGACCGGCAAAACGGGGAGTGTCCGCCATTATGTTAGGGTACTTCTTCGTAATCAATGTAATCACCTTCGTCCTCTTCGGGAGCAGGGAAGGGCTCGTCGTCCAGGTAAGTAGGTGGTGGAGGCCCGGAGCTAACCCGCTCCTGCATGGCGGTGTACCAGGTATACCCACGGTAGGCAAGGTAAATGAGTGCGACGGTCAGGATGATGTCCATGCCGCAAAGGTAGGACTTTTGCGGGGGGCAGTTCCTAATTCTTACCTTAGCTGCCATGCATAAGTTCCTGCTGTTAATGCTCCCGCTCCTAGTCTTTGCTTGCCGGCCTAAACCGACTACCGCCAGCCGGGTAGTTGTGTTGGACCCCAATGAGCCTTTCGAGTACCTCCGTTATCGCCCCGATAGCCTGCAGCGGCCAGAAAACTACGTTTTCCCCCGAACCCGAGTCTTTAACTCCGACTACTATGAGCCAGACACTACCAATTTAGACTTGTTACCGCAGCGTACGCTAATGGTGAATATTCACATCATGAATACTACCGATACGCTGTACCAATACTATGGTGAGCAAGGCAAGAAATACGCCCAGGATGTGGTTATGCACTGCAACGTTGTCTTGAACCGCCGGCCAAAGTCATACCTGATGCCGGATAGTGTGGATGTACCCGCCTTACCGCCGCGCATCCGGGTACAGCTTGCGAAAAAACCAGGGACGAACGAAGATGCGATCTACGAGCACTACGACGATAAACTCTACTGGTATTTACACAAGGGGCGTAACGTTAACCGCTCGGATAAGGCCGTGGTGAGGAAGTATGCGGTAAATAAAGATTCGGTGCTTAATGTCTTTGCCATGGGGCCACTGCGAGACAGCCTGATCAGTAAGACTTACAAAATCTACGGGGTAAACGGGATATTTCTGGGCGATGCGATTAAGCTAACGGGCTGGCTCTCTCGGGATCGCGGCCCTTGGGAGGTTTCGAACGTGCTTCTACACGAGATTGCCCACGGACTCGGCTTGCGCCACGCCTGGTTACGCAATGATGGCTGCGACGACACACCCGTTCACAAAAACAATTTCTGGAAACTTCCTTCCGGCCAGCGCGGTCCGGGGAAGACGAGTAACAACTTGATGGACTACAGTAATCGCCAGGAAGCCCTTACGCCCTGTCAGATTGGGCGGATGCACGCGCGCTTGAGTGACATCTCCGGGCGACAGCGGAAATGGTTACGGCGCGATTGGTGCACCTACCTGCCGGACAAACCACTACGCATTGCCACCGAGACGGACCTGGAAGGCGCTAGGGATTTTAGCTCGGATATATTCATCGAGCGCGGTGGGACCCTACGGATTAATACCCGCATTCACCTGCCCGAAGGCGCCGCGATTTACGTCGACCCCGGCGGGCGGTTGGAGTTGGGGCCAAAGGCTGTGATCCATAATGATTGCGGTGGCCAGTGGGGTGGCATCTTAGTGGGGGAAACAGAGAGTGGTATTCGAGGTGAAGTTACCTACGTTAAAGAAGCAACTTTAATTGACGTAGTCCCGTGATACCTCGTATTCTCATCACCGGCGCCACTCGTGGTATTGGCCGTGCCTGCGCTGAGCGTTTCGCCGCAGCAGGCTGGGCGGTTACGGCCGTGGCCCGCAAGAACGCAGACCTTTCCGCAATGGCTGCCGACTGGCAAGACCAAGGGTGGACTAGCCCGGAAACCGTAGTAGCTGACCTAGCCACGGATGCGGGCATAGTGGAGGTCCCAATGCTGGCTTACGACGTCATCTTACTGAATGCCGGCGCTTATGCTCCGGGGGGGCTACTGGCTGCCGGTGAAGATGTGTTTACTAAGGTCTTTGCCCTTAACGTCCGCGCTAATCATTTGCTGGCCCGGCGGCTGGTGCCGGCGATGGTGAAGCGCAGAGAAGGGCATTTGGTCGTTATCGGCTCGACGGGGACGGATAACTGGAAAACCCACATGACGGCCTACGTAGCTAGTAAATATGCCCTCCGTGGCCTCTTTCTCGGCTGGGAAGCTGAGCTGGTAAGCAGCGGGGTGCTAGCCACCCTCGTTGCCCCCGGAGCCACCCTTACCAGCAGCTGGGCGGGAGAAAAACCACCCAAAGATATTTTACCGCCAGAAGCGGTAGCCCAAAAGGTATGGGAAGTCGTTGCCCAAGGGATAAAGGGGAGGGTTGTGGTGGATTAAAAACAAGGGAGATTACCTATGAAAATTAGAACGGATTTACGAATTGGAGATCTCAGTTTCCTCCAGCAATCGCACACGGAATTTTACTACCGGGAGTACCAGTATACCGTACCTTTCGAGTATTACGTAGGAAAAGCGATCAGCGAATTTTACGAGAGCTACACCCCCGAACGCAGCCGGATTTGGATCGTGGAAAAAGCGGGCCGTCGGGTTGGCTCTCTGGTACTGCAGGATCGAGGCACAACCGCGCAACTTCGCTTTTTCTTACTCCTACCCGAAGTGCAGGGGAAAGGCATTGGAGGGCAATTACTCCAACATTTCCTCGACTTCTGCCAGGAAAAAGAATACGAATCGGCTTATTTTGGACGACCGACGAACAACTAGCCGCCGGGCACCTGTACCGCTCCGTAGGCTTTCGGGTAACGGAAGAAAAGGAGAGTATGAACTTCGGACGCAAGACCTTAGAGCAACGCTACGAACTTCGGTTTGCATAATGATGGCTAAAAGCACGCTGTCTTTTAAAAAGAAGAACTGACATAACCCTCTCCAAACTGCTGTGCTGGAGCGGGTGCCATAAACCTCAAAGGACCAAAAGGCCAAATTACCAACAGTACCAAAATGGTCTAAACCTCCGCTCCCAACCACACCTCACAGCCTTCCGTACAGTTCTGGCAAATATCAATTTCTGAGCGTCCTTTCAGTAGTTTCTGGCGAAAATCATCGTAAGCGGCCCCTTCCCAAACTTCACTAAGTGAGTCGTTCTTCACGTCACCCAGTCGGTGGGTCACGTCCTTATCAAAGCAGCAGGGAGCGACTAGGCCGTCCCAGGTGATGACACAACTGTGCCAGAGTTTCCAACAGTGGTTTTGCAGTTTGTTTTTTAGCCCGTAAGTGCCATCCTTTTTCTTGTAATAGCGGGCGTACTTTTCGTTTTCTGGCATGAGCGGATTTCCGTGCTCGTAGTCATACAGTTGAGCCGACTTAAATTTAACTTCGTCAATGCCGATCTCCTCCGCAAGGCGGACGACATCCCCCATTTGGTGTTCATTGGGTTTGACAACTAGGAACTGAAAGATCAGGTGGGGCGTAGGGGAGTCAAGTTCTTTTTTCCACTTCACCAAATTACGGGCACCTTGGAGCACCGCTTCTAGTTTTCCGGCTTTGCGGTACTGCTCGTATACTTCCTGGGTCGTACCATCTACGCTGATGATTAGGCGATCTAGCCCGCTTTCGATGGTCCGACGGGCGTTAGCGTCGTTGAGGAAATGTCCGTTGGTAGAGGTGATGGTGTAGATGCCACGGTCGCTGGCGTCTTTCACCATGTCTAAGAAATTCGGGTTGATGTACGGCTCTCCTTGGAAATAAAAAATGAGGTAAAGGAGGCGGTCGGCAATTTCGTCCATAGTGCGCCGGAAAAAATCGGCTTTGAGGTTGCCCGTCGGTCGAGTAAACTGCCTTAGACCGCTGGGACATTCGGGGCACCGGAGGTTACAGGCCGTTGTTGGCTCAAAAGATACCGTAAAGGGCTTTCCCCAAACTACGGGGCGTTGCAGCCAGCGCGTTGCGTAGTAACTGGCCGTCACTTTTACCGCATTACTAACTCGTCGCAAAGTGAGCTTACGCAAAAAATTCAGGGTGTCTTTGGGGTAGAGTTTGACCATTACGGTAAAGGTAGGGAGCTGGGAGTTAGGAACTGGGGCTAGGAACTAGGAACTGGACGCACTACGTGCTGTTAGGGGCCATAGCGTCCAGTTCCCAGTTCCCAATTTCCTAGCTCCTAACTTCAGCGTTCCAGCGTAATGGTCTGTTTCAAATCAACGCTAAAGGTAGCCCCCGAAAATTCGGTAGACTCCATTGCATTCCCGTTCAGGATGAGCTCGACGTTGGGCTGAAAGGAAACAATAGAATAGGGTACAGGAGCAGTAACGCCAGTTTCGTTTTCCGGATCGATGCCGGCTATGGACAGCATGCCGTTCGTAATAGTGTAAGTGCCGCTACCAATGCCATTGGCCAGTTCCGTAGTTTCCATATCACTTTCCTCATAGGTAGTGTTGATCAGGACCATGCCGGTGGATGACCAGGTTCCGTCGTTGTTGAAGGTCATCATTACGGAACTGTTGGTAATAAAGGCAACAGCGGGCGCACTTTCCGTTTGCCCCATTTCAGTAAGGCTGAGCTTGGCATCAATATCCATTCCCGTGAGGTTCCAAGTACCTACGATGTCTTCCGAGGTGATTAAAATGGGGGGGCTATCGTCATCCCCGCCACAACTGGAGATGAGGAAAAGGCTCATAAAAAGCAAAAAGAAAAAAGTAGTTCGCATAAGAGTAGGTGTTTTAGGATAGCTTTACCGGGTGTCATGGTTTTATGGTAAAGCCATGTGGTTAATAGGGATCGTGAAGACAGCAGTTTTCACGAAGAATTCAAATTAAGATCGCGACTTTACCGAAAGTCTTACCCTAGGTACAAATCCAGTTCACGATCTTAGCGAAATATGTACCACCAACTGAAGAATTTTGCCAAAGGCTTGCTTCCAGATAGCTTTTTACGTGCTAATGAAGAGCGGCTACGTCACTTAGCAGCTTTGCCTTATACTGGCAATACCTATCAGTGCAATTGTTGTGGCATTAGGTTGCGAAAATTTGTTCTCTTGAAAAGCGGCGATGCGCTTTGTCCGCGTTGTGGGAGCTTGCCCCGTAGCCGGAGACTATGGCACATTCTCAACCAGGAATTAGACATCATGGGCTTAAGTATTTTGCACTTCAGTCCGCCCAAAGTGCTAGCTGACTTACTGCGTAACGGGGATGCGGCCGAGTACCTGACGACGGACTTTGCCGGCGAGTTTACCGCCGATCGTCACTATGACATTACGGCCATCAACGAAGCAGAAGGAAGATTCGATCTGATCGTCTGTTACCACGTGCTGGAGCATATCCCCGACGACCGAGCGGCCATGAGAGAATTACTCCGGGTGCTGAAACCGGGAGGTCTCTGCCTAATCCAAACCCCCTTTCGGGAAGGCGCCATTTATGAAGACCCTGCTGTAATTACTCCGGCCGAAAGGTTACGGGCTTTCGGGCAGGAAGACCACGTTCGGATATACTCCCAGATTGGTCTCACCGAACGCCTACGTACTGCCGGCTTCCGCGTGATGGCGATAACTTACCCTCCAAACCATAAGTATGGCTGGCGGGGCGGGGAAACGGTGCTTTTCGCGGAGAAGCGGGGGTAGTATGGTGGTAATCTGTTAGTCTAGTGGTCTTGTAAGGCGCGTACGGCCAGATGCGTAATACTAGACTGCAAGACCATCGGACTAAACCTGTCTTTTCCCGACATTTACCCAGCGCGCATTAATCTTTACGGCAAGTTTGTCCGTTGCACTGGACTAAAAACACAAATCTACCCATTATGCGTACCCTACTTTATATCACCTTACTTTGCACCTGCGGCCTCGCCCAACTCCAGGCCCAATCGGCCCGGGAACTCATTGATGAAACCGCGGCTGCTGTTGGTGGCATGGATGCGCTCCATACGCTTAAAGATGTTTCTTTTACCTACGAAAACTACCGTGGTAAAAGCGAGGAGCGCTACATCTTTGATGGGGAGGTGAGTTGGGGTAAATCCGTGATGAAGGACGGTAAAACCCGCATCCAATTCTTCGACGGGGAGCAGGTTAAGGTTTGGATTGACGGTAAGGAAACGACGGACGAAAAGGCTTTGGAAAGTGCACTCTTCAGCCGTAAGACGAACTATTACTGGCTGGCCATGATTCAGAAGCTAAGCGATCCTGGTTTGGTGTACACCAAAGTCGG
>JBCDGT010000086.1:0-8449 GCA_038750915.1 Bacteroidota bacterium | reverse complement strand
GTTAAGGCCCAGGCACGGTTGCGTACTAATAGTACTTGCTCAAAAAATAAGCCAGGCCATTGGGTGGCTAAGAAGAGGAAAAACCACCACCATCCTGATGGTGCTTCTCCCAAACGGAGTAAGGAAAATAACGGACGGTGTAAGCCAGCCGCTACCAATAATAAAAGGGCGGAGAATACGGCAACACCGCCCACCGCCAACCGCGAAAAAAGGGCGACTGCGCTGGGCCTGGTTAGCCGGATTTTAACTAGGTAGGCCTGGAGCAGACCAGTAAGCCACCCGAAGCCCAGTAAATAGCCGACGTAAAGTAATCCTTCCCATTCTCCAATTACTACTCTTCCGATGCCAAGCCTCGGTAAGGCTAAAGCGACCAGAATGATTGCCCCTTGCCGAGCGGCCTGCGCAAACTGACCAGCGCGGATAAGGGGGCGTGCAGACATAGGAATCGTTAGGGAGGGGTTATAGCGCTACCGTTTCGTGAGTAAAGACCATTCCGTATTGCTTCATCTCTTCCAGCACGGGTTCATAGACCTCGCGCATGGTCGGGATGTGCACACCGGTCGCCTGGATTTTACCCTGACTGATCAAGCGAGTAAAGATGCCCATGGGGAGGCCAACCAGACGGGCCATAGCGGTGTCCTCGGCGTTATTGCCCGTCATGGTAAGGTTGGAAATATCCCGGTAGGATTTTCCGTCTAACTCGTAGTCGATCTGGTGCTGCATAACGATGAGGTCTTTATCCGTGGCGGCAAGCTTCCATTTTTTTAGCAGCAGCTTCTCCAAAATGAGGGCGGGAGTAGCGTCGGGGAGATTGATCCGTTTTTTGCGAAAGAGGCCTAGCCAAACTAAGCGTTCCATTACGGGGCCAACGGGGTCGAGCTTAAGCATCATGGCGATGCGATCCTTTACGGAGCCAGGGCCACTGGGGGCTAGGGCTTCCATCAATTCGTGATAGGTGATTTTGGCGCTGTCTAAAATGGGGAAGTCGGCATTGGTCAGGCCAATACGAACTAGGGCTGCCCAAGCAGCGCAAAAGCCAGGATAGCGTAGGGTGCCGCGCAGGATAGTGGGGATATCTTCCAGGCCGTACTGCTCGCGGTAAAGTAAACTGTCGCGGTTGGCGTAGGCTTCGAATTGGCCCTGACCGGGAATATCCACCGACCAGGTCGTTCGGAAGAGGCGCTGATAGGGCAAGAACTTCAGTTTCTTGTTTTCGAGATACTGGGCGGTTCCCTGCCCGGCCAACACTACGTTCCTGGGATTCCAGGTGAATTTATAGCCCCAGGGGTTATCGTTGCTTTCAGGAGCGATCAGGCCACCAGTGAAGGAACGGAAAGCCGTAATGGTGGCGCCTTTTTCCCGGATACTATTGATCCGTTGCATTGCCGTCATGTGGTCGATGCCGGGATCGAGGCCCATTTCGCCCATGAAGATCAGCTCCCGGTTACGAGCTTCATCACCGAGCCGGTATAATTCCTGGCTGACGTAGCTGGCGGTAACCAAGTGTTTTTTGAGCCGGATGCAGTCTTGGGCAACTTCGAGGTGTAAGTGGGCGGGTAGGAGGGAAACGACAATATCGGCTCGGCCGATTAATTCGCGACGGTCATTGGTTTTATTTACGTCCAGCCATACGGGGTTGCCGCGGTGATGTCCTTTTACCTTCGCGGCGGCGGCGGCGGGGTCTGCATCGGCAACCGTTACGTTCCAGCCCAACTCGTCACTATTTGCGAGAGCATAATTAATCAGAGCTGTGGATGACCGGCCGGCGCCGATGATGAGAATTCTAGCTGGCATTAATTGTGGTTAGGCTCGGGCAAATGTAGATAATAGCCGCTAGATAGTTGGTAGGAGTAGTAAAGTACCGTTCCCGAAAACCACATTTAATTTGGAAGATCAATAGGCTGTCGCCATCTATTACCGTTGAATCCGCTCTCTCAATAGGTTTCTGGCCGTCCACACGCGGCTCTTGGCCGTGCCAATTGGGACATTTGTGATCGTCGCTATATCCTTGTATTTCATGCCATTGTAATGCAGTAGAAAGGCCCGGCGATAAATTTCGGGGAGGCTCTCAATTTGCCCCATAATCTCTTCGGCCCCAAGATCGCTCTCCGCAGGATTGAATTCCGTAGTTTGATTGGACCAATTACTGGACGGGGGCTGTTCAGCGGTAATTTCCTGTCGACGTTTGCCCTTGCGGTAGCCGGTAATGAAGACATTTCGAATAATGGTCTTAATCCAAGCCTGGAGATTGGTGCCACTGGCGAACCGTTCGTGATTTTTTAATACTAGATAAATGGCTTCTTGTAAAAGATCAGCGGCTCGATCTTCATCGCGGGTTAGGGTTAAAGCATACGGCCGGTACTCAGGATAAAAGCGATGACTTATTTGCTGGATTTCTTTGTTCGTCACGATTCTCAATTTTCATTTGGATACAACAAAAAACAGTCAGTAGTCTTATGGGTGCAAGCGCTTTTCGCTGAACGGTCGCTTTTCACCGATGAATCGTCAGCGTCTTTAATGCTTATGACTTTATCATGACGCGCCAGGGCGGTGGCAATTCCGCTAACAAAATACCCTTCCCGGCGAACCAATTTCCTTTTTCAGCGTATCCAAGCCTGAACCCATCCGTTTTTCATGCGCTATTTTTCTCTACTTCTATTCCTGTTGGTCCTTGCCTGTACTGGACCTACCGATACTACCATCTCCTCCGCTAACCCCGGGCCAGACCGGGCAGCGGCGGCAGCCGACGGTAGTATGACACTAACGCCCGCCGCCATTGATCCCGTGACGGTCTTCTCCTACGAGGATATTCTCTGGGGCTTTCAGTGGCTTCCCGATGGTCGGATTATCGCCACTGAAAAAAGTGGCAAATTGTTGCTCATTGACCAAGAGGGCAACAGCAAGGAAATCAAGGAAGGTGTGCCTGCGGTAAGAGACTCCGGGCAGGGCGGCTTGCTCGATATACTACTGGATCAAGACTTCGCGAATAACCGCCTGGTATACCTGACGTGGAGTAAGCCAGATGATGAGAATAATGCTAATACCGCCGTCGGCCGCGGCCGCTTAGCAGATGATGACTCGGCTCTCGAAAACTTTACCATACTTTATGACGGGGCGCCCAAGACGAAAAACGGGCGGCACTTCGGTAGCCGGATGGTCTGGGGCCCGGAAGATGGGCACCTTTACTTTACCATTGGGGATCGAGCCAACCGGGATGTCAACCCCCAAGATAGCACCCGCGATTGTGGTAAAGTTTACCGAATTGCCGCGGACGGAAGCATCCCCACGGACAATCCATTTTTTAATGCCCCTAACGCAAAGCAAGCGATTTACTCCTTTGGTCACCGCAATCCCCAAAGCCTAACCATTCACCCCGAAACTGGTGCTATCTGGGAAACTGAACACGGCCCGCGTGGCGGGGATGAAATCAACGTCATTGAGCCCGGTAAAAACTACGGCTGGCCCGTCATTTCCTATGGAATCAATTATAACGGTACGCAGTTTACGCAGGAAGTTGCTAAGAAAGGAATGGAACAGCCACTGCACTACTGGGTGCCCAGCATCGCCCCCAGCGGAATGGCTTTCGTTACCGGCGATCGCTACCCAGGTTGGAAGGGCGACCTCCTGGTAGGTAGCCTTAAGTATATGCGTCTCCAACACGTACAGCTGGACGGAAAGACCGTTGTCGGTGAGCAAAAGCTCATCAATAACCTAGGCCGGGTACGGGACGTCCGGATGGGACCGGACGATTTTATCTACGCCAGCGTAGAAGGGGAGGGGATTGTGCGCTTAGAGCTTAAGTAAATAAGCATTATTGAGTAGTCATACTCAGACACGAAGTTCGCGGGGAAACGCAAAGTAACAAGTTGACGTTTCTCCGCGAGTTCAGTGGCCTTTGCGGGAGAAAATGTCCTACGGAAATAACTGCTCTGCGTGTTAAAATAGCTTACCCAAACAGCACCAACAAAAACACCAACACTACCCCTGCGGCGGCAATTACCTTTAACCGGTCCGAACGGCGCTCATCTTCCCGGAATTTCCGGCGCTGCTGGTTAAGGGGCGTTTCTACTTCGTGGTTGATGCGACAGTCGTAAGTATAAGTGTCTCCCCCAGTATGATCAATGGTGACTTCACAAAGCTCCTGGTCGAGAAAAAGACTGTAGGTTTTGGACTCTTTTACCCCAAAGTCAATGGCCACTACACGATTGTTGCAGTGCACGACCACGTGATGGGTCGTCTCACCGTGGAAAAGACCTAATTTATAGGTATTTCCCTTTGGTCCGGTTATACTCCAGGCGTGCTGTGGCATGATATAGCCGTTTAAGGGGCTGTTATTCAAAGGATAAGGTAGCAAGAAATGTTGGAGTGGTTTAAATTTTAACACTGCTTAGGCGGGATTTCGACCTAAATACCCTTGTACTACGGTTTTTATATTTCAGTTTTAGGGTGTTTATCCTTTAATAAATTGGGTGACTTCCTGGGCCCATTGCTCGCCGAACATCCACCGACCGCTGTCTAGGTGAGTACCTCCATCTAGCAGAAATAATTGTGCTGGATGACCAAGTTCTTGCAAGCGTTCGTGAAATTTAATGCTGTGTGTCACCTTTACCATAAGGTCTGCCCGTCCGTGGATCAGCAGCCACTCTTGAGCGAACGCTTTCTTGGCAGGCATTAGCCGTTGAATAGCATCTAGGGCCGCATAACGGGGTAAGAAGAACCGGTGGGTCCGTAACTCTGCGAAGCTGAGTGGCCCTGCACAACACAATATGCGCCGTGGAGGATGGCTCCAGCCACGTGCCAACCACTGGGCTGGCTGTGCAGCGAGTAGGGCGGCTAGGTGGGCTCCTGCACTGATACCTCCTACGTGTAGGTGGGGTACGGTTTCTGGTGGACAAAAATGACTAATCACCGCCCAGCAATCTTCTAGAACTCCCCCCAGGCCTACCTGAGGTAGGCGCCGGTAACTAGGAAAAATTACCGTAAAGCCTGCCCCAAGCCAGGGTATGGCTGCCGGTAGGAAGGCCTCTGGACGGCCGAAGGTCCAGGCACCGCCGTGAAAGTAAAAAGCCACTTTCCCTGGGGTGGTGGTCTTAGGGCTGGATACCACTACTGCGTACTGCCTTGGGTGCGAACCGTAGGTTATTTTTTCTTCTTTAATCTGCATTGTCTGCCGGACTTCCCGGCAGCGGCGCCAGTAAGCGGGTAAGGCAAATGGATTAAGTAGTATGGAAGAAGAGATAGCGAGGTATGGTTTTACTTTAAAGCACTATTCCATGGACTTGGTTGCAATAGCCGGGCGACGATAAAACGCAAAGCCTCCTTTCTCATAAAGTAAAATGGCGTCGGGTACTTCCCTGAGCACCTGGTCGCGTTTTCGCAAGGGGCTACTGAAATAGAGGGGTTTAGTAATTTTCTCGTGAAAGCGGCATTGCCGCTCCTGGCAGCCTTCCGCATAAACATCTGGGGGTATTTCCCCATAAAACCAGTGGGCATAAGACTTATGATAGGCCGTACCTAAAAAGACCTCTTGGCCCGCTAACCCACGATAAAATTCCACCATGGATCCTTGGGAATATTGCTGGATTCTGGGGGCGAAGACGGGTAAGGATGCGGTAATAAATCCAAAAGCTAGGAGCAAGTGGGCGCCGGCGCGCAGGTGCAATGCGCGGTGACGGAACTGGGATAGGACGACTCCACCCAGCAGTAGTAGGACAAATGGAAGCAGACAGTACCACGGCCAGTTTACGTCCAGTGCCAGCCGGGAAAGTAGTTCCTCCTCTTGTAAGTAAGGCCTCAGCTTGCCAAGGTTCCAGGCGGTAAGGGGTAATAACAAACTGGCTAAGCCGTAAAGCCCCCAAATACCTGCTCCTCCGACCCTAAGCCAACGAGCGCTCGAAAGACTGGTCTCTCCTTCGGTTACCCAGCGCGCAGCAAAGTAGGCTAGGGGAAAATAGCAAAGGCTAGAGTAATGTACAATTTTAGTGTTCACAATGGAGAAAAGCAGTAGTACTACCCAAAAGAGAATCCGCATGCCCCGGTCTTGAGCGGAAGGCTCCCCTTTGCTTCGTAAGAGTCGCGGGAGGGCAAAGAGAGCTGCGGGAAAACAACCGATCAGAAGAACCACGAAATGGTAGCCAGGGAAGCCTCCGTGGCCGGCATCTTCCCGGATGAATAGCCGCCACTGATACTGGAGGAATTTGGAGGCGAAAAAACCATTGTCTACTTGCCAGAGGAAGTAAAGCCAAACTGCAATAGGAATTAGTGCTAAAAGCCCCGTAGAAAAGTACTGTAAGCTTCTCTGCCAACGGGAGCTTGGTTCCCAAACCAACAAGCCAAGCCAACAAAGACCTGCAATAAGACCGGCAGCGGGGCCTTTAGTAAGTACCGCTAAGCCTAACCATAAGCCACAAATAAATATCTGTCTCAATGAAAGTGGCTTGCCGGCTAGGGCTGGTAATAAGCCGAGCAGGATGAACAGGTTAAACCAGGGGTCGATAATGCCGGAACGGAAGTACAGGGCGGGAAGAATACTCCCCGCCATAAAAGCAGCCCACCACCAGCCAAAACGATCGGAAAACCAGCGCCGGCCTTGCCACCAAAGTACCAATACGCTGAACAGCCCACAAAGAATATTCGGGAAACTGGCACCTAGCGATCCTATTCCCCACAACTGGAAGCTGGCCAGCTGCATCCAGGCGAATAGTGGGGGCTTCTCGTGAAAGGCTTGGTAGTTAATTTGCGGTTGCAGAAAATTACCGCTTTCTTTCATTTCCCTACCGATCTCTGCGAAATTTAGCTCGTCCCAGTCAAAAAGCGACAAATTGTTAGTCCCCCATATCCAAGTGGTTACCACCGTGAATAGGAGGATTATCGTGATAAGTCTGCGATTCGGGTTGGCAGCTGAATTCAAGGAAAATGGAATTTTTTGGGAATGTAACGTGACCAAATGATATTTGCGGCGTCAGACCGAACGTAAAAGCGAACTTAACCTCCCGTTTAGTTACGTTTAAACACGAATAAATCTACTTCCTACTATATTTGTAGTGAACACGACTCTGCTTTTTTCGCTATAAAAAGCACTACTCTTTTAAATCATCAATCATTCCTTACATGAGACTTTCATTTACTCTGATCGTTGCATTGGTCTTTACCGCCTTTAGCGTACAAGCCCAACAACTACCTTCTAATCCTGATCCAAACAAGTGTTACGTACGTTGTGTAACGCCAGACGTTTACACCACCGAAACCGTACGCATTCAGACCGCTCCTTCCTACAAGCGCCTGACCGTAGTACCTGCTACCTACAAGTCCGTCACCGAGCGGGTAATGGTAAAAGAAGGATACAAGCGCTACGAATTCGTTCCCGCTACCTTCCGCACTGAGACCGTTTCTTACGAATCTCAGTCTCCGGCTGAGTCGCTCAGCATCACCGCTGCTTCTTTCACCGACGCTACCGAGCGCGTTCTCATCAAGCCAGAGATTGGCCGTTGGGAAACCACCGCTTACGAAGGCTGTGAGTCCGATAACCCTAACGACTGTCAGGTACTCTGCTACCGCACTTACGATGCTGAGTACCGTACGGTTCCCGTACAGCGCCTCGCTTCCGATGCGGGTACCTCTACCAACCGCGTGGCTGGCCAAACGGCTACCTACACCAAGGAGGTAATCGCTACTGCTGCCCAGGTTCGTGAAATTGACGTAGAGCCCGTTTACGAAACCATTACCAAGCGCGTTGTTGACGTTCCTGCTTCCGTACAGACCGAAACCGTTCCTGCTACGTACACAGAAGTAACTAAGGAAGTAATGTCTTCTAAGGGGGGCCTGACCAGCTACGAAGAAATCGACTGTGAGCTGACCAGCTACAGCGTTCTCCCCATCAATTATGAGCTGGGTAGCGCCCGCCTCACCGGTGAAAGCCGTCGCGTAATCGACGAGCGTCTGCTCACCCTGCTCCGTGATCGCCCAGCCATCCGCATCCAGATCAATGCCCACACCGACAGCCGTGGCGGTGCTGCTTCTAACCAAGACCTCTCTGAGCGTCGTGCCCAGTCTGTTGCCAACTACCTTGTAGGTAAAGGCATCAACCGTGGCCGTCTTGTAACCCGTGGTTATGGTGAGAGCCAGCTGAAGAACCGTTGCGCTGACGGCGTAAACTGCTCCGAAGCCGAGCACGCCGTAAACCGCCGCACCGAGTTCCGTGTACTGAGCATCGATCAGTAAATGACAGCAGCGAGACCTCTCGCTACGAACTTAAAAGCCCCCGGCCGCAGCATTGTGGTCGGGGGCTTTCATTTTTTACGGCGCTCTTCTCAATATGTGGTATAGTACTTCTCAACAAATTCTAGTCGAAGTAGTAGCTTCTTAGCCTTTTGATGTGGGCGCCAGCGCGCAGGAGCTATGTTTCGTTGAAAGAGCAAAGCACTAAACACATTACGTCCCCCTAGCAGGC
>JBCDGT010000085.1:0-8467 GCA_038750915.1 Bacteroidota bacterium | reverse complement strand
CCCGTAGCAATCACCTACCAGGCACCGGATGGAAAAGTGTGGAAAGCACCGGCGGGAACCATTACCGACGGTGCTTCAATTCCTGATGTTTTCACCAGTTTCTTTGGCGGGAAGTTGAATAAAAAACATTTATTCGCGGCCATCGTACATGATGCCTATTGTGGAAGAGCCAATAAGGGTAAACCTGCTTACCAAACTGAAAGATGGGAAGACACCCATCGGATGTTCTACCATGCCTGTATCAGCAATGGTAGAAGCCGTACTAAAGCCAGTACGATGTATGCTGCAGTAAGACTTGGCGGGCCTCGGTGGTCCTTTAATGGCGAACCCTTCACTGACCTTAGTGGTGTGGATAAAGACCTGCTTAAACAAGAAATGAAATATTGTGTCGACTGGATTGAATCGAAAGGCAATACGCTAACCTTGGACGAGATCGATAAATGGATGGAGGATCGGGAGTCTGCCTTATTGAAAGGAAGTTACGAGTAGAGGCTTGGGTATTCTCTTTTACCCCCCTCCTCGGTTAAAGTTTGCCCACTTCGATATTATTAGTCGATCGGTTAATCCCGCCCCGCTTCGGGAAAAACGCCCAAAAGGCTAAGGCAGCAGCGGTGCCAAACACCCCTGGTACTAGCCAGATAGACCACCAATCATGTCCGCCAGTCGGGGTGGTATGGGCCAGTACAACTTCCCCGGCAATGAGGCTGCCAATCAGTAATCCGAAGCCCTGGCTGGCGAAAGAGATTAGTCCCTGGGCCGTACTGCGCAAAAAGATGGGTACCCGATTATCGATGTAGATCTGTGCGGCAATGACCACCCAGGCAAAGGCTACGCCCTGGACCATGATCCCGAAATAGAGTAGCCATTCCGTTCCCCCCGGCCGGCCAATGCCGAAGGCAAGATAGCGGAGCCCCCAAACCAAAAGCCCCCAAAAGAAAATGCGCCGGAACCGGAGCTTACGAAAAACGAGCGGCATCAGGAGCACCACCCCGATTTCTACCAGCTGGCCTAAAGACATTTTTGCCGCTGCGGCCGACCATCCGACCTCGTTCAAAAAAGGGTTGACAAAACTGTAATAAAAGGCGGAAGGTATACAATACGCCAACATGCCTAGTAGCAAAACGATCATACCTGGTTCGGCGAAAAGGCGTTTTACTTCCGGGCCCTTCAGCATCGATAATTTGAAACCCGCCTGTGGTGGCGTAGCCGGTATCGTTAGGCAAAGAGCTGCCGTTATCACACAAGCCGCACCAGCGATCATTAGGGGGTAGGCCGTGTCTTCAAGTACAAAATAACTTAACCCCAGGCCAACCATCATAAAGGATACGGTACCCCATACCCTTACTGGGGGGTACTGGCGCGCGGGATTTTCCAGCTGATGAAAACACAGGGAGGTCACCAAGCTGAAGGTGGGCATAAAACAGAGGTTGTAACCCAGCATGAGTACGTAAAAGAGCCAGAATTCCGTGGCGTAGAAACAAGCCGCTAGCGCTGCCGCCGCCAATAGGTTGAGGAAAAGGAGTAACTGCTCCACCCGAAAACGATAATCCGCCAGCCAGCCCATTAACGGTGGGGTGATGGTGGCTGCTATCGCAGTAGTCGCGTACACCAAACCAATTTCCCGACCAGTGAAATCTAACTGCTGCAACATGTAGGTGCCAATCGTAATCTGGCCACAGGCAAAAGCAATGTTTTGCAGAAAATTCAGCGCTGACAAACGAAAGGTAAGGGACATGGAAGCGAAGGTACTATCCGCTTAGCCTACACCATCAAGTCTTCTGAAGTATCTCGGAGTATGGGCTCCTTTTCACGCGCTTTTGCAAACTCTTCCAAATCAAGCACCTCAGGCTTTGCTTCTAGTTGATTCCTAAGGAGCAACCCCATTAAGGCAAAGAAGCCAAGTACCATTAGCACAATCCCACCTCCAAGTAGAAAGCTAGCCACTGTCACGAAAGGAGAACTATTGATTTTCAACAAGGCTCCCATGAATAGAGATATAGTTCCTAAAGCTAAGGAGGCTAAAGCGGCGTATTGCGCGTATTTAAGTTTAAGCATACTCCTCCTAGAAGCACTCTTTTAATTTATAGTTCAGCGACGCATGAAAAAACCTTCATTTGTCTCCTAACACTATGGCCCCTACATTTGCAGCCGCGCCAATTATGTTGGTGCCATTTTATAACGAAGGGTGGAGAGATCAGGCTCCCTGAAACCCTGGCAACCACTTCCCCACGGCAAGGGGAAAAAGGTGCCAAATCCTGCCGCTATTTCGCGGAACTATAAAAAATCCTCGCCTATGTTGTCCAAGTATCCTTTTGTCGCTTCACCTTTCCTAATTGCTTGAGGAAATGGAGGCACCTTTATTTACTGACGAAGAGCAACTGCTCGAACTATTAAATCAAGTGTGGGATTTTACCGTTGATTTTCGGCTGGATAATTTACGGCCGGCCGGTTCCACCCTAACTGATATTCCCGAAGTCGTCTTGCCAGAAGCGGGCGGCGGCGCGCAGGATGCCATGAAAGTTTTTCAAAAGCAGTGGCTCCCTTACTTGGTCGCATCTCCTTCTGAGCGCTACCTTGGTTACGTTACCGGCGGAACTACCCCCGCCGCACTTATTGGGGATTGGCTAACCTCCGCCACCGACCAAAACCCACAGGACCTTGCGGGCTTCGGCGATGTGTCAGCGGGCATCGAAAGGGCCACCATTAACCTCCTGCGCCAACTCTTCGGCCTGCCCGATTTATTTAACGGTGGTTTCGTTACGGGCGCTACGATGTCCAACTTTACTTGTTTGGCGGTTGCCCGGCAGTGGGTGGGCCAGCAGCAAGGCTACGATATTGCGAAGGAGGGCCTGCAAAAGCCGATCCACATCCTGACGGCCACCCCCCATAGCTCCGCTATCAAAGCCCTGGCTATGCTGGGCATTGGCAGTAAGAACATTATTGCCGTAGCTACCCTGCCCGGTCGGGAAGCAATGGACCTGGCCGATCTGGCCGCTAAACTGGAAGACCTCCCTTCTGGAGCTCCTGCCATCGTAATCGCTAGTGGAGGGACGGTCAATACCGTCGACTTTGACCCGCTGGCGGATTTAATCGACCTGAAGGATTTCTACGGTTACTGGCTACACGTCGATGCGGCTTTCGGTGGCTTCGCCAGCTTGCACCCCGACTATGCCCACCTCCTGGCCGGCTGGGAAGATGCCGATAGCATCACAATTGACAACCATAAGTGGCTCAATGTCCCCTACGACTCCGGCTGCTGGTTCGTACAAAAAGAGCACCAGGGGCTTCAGCTCGCCACTTTTCAGAATAGTGCTGCTCCCTACCTAGGCGACCCTACCGCAGGCTTTAGTTACCTGAACGCGGGTCCGGAGAATAGCCGCCGGTTACGCGCCTTACCCGCATGGTTCAGCCTCATGTCTTACGGCCGCGAGGGCTATGAGGACATTGTCGATCGCTGCATCGAAACGGCCCAGTCGCTTCAGCTAGCGCTAAAAATACATAGCTATTGGGAGCTGCTAGGTCCCACCCATCTCAACGTCGTAGCCTTTTCCCCTAAAGGAGCTGATGATGAACTGGTAAATCAACTAGCCGCCGTACTTAATGCCAGGGGTAAGTACTTCATGACCCCAACCACGCTGAATGGCCGCCGCGGCCTACGCGCCGCTTTTGTTAACTGGCAAACGGAGCCCCACCAGGTAAATGAGATCATGTATGAGCTGAACACAGCATGGGAACAAACACGCTTGGCACCTGCGACCGCGCCCAAAAAATATCGCCTATGAGCTTCGAAAAAAGACTTACCGGCGGTCACCCGAACTCTCTTGGTAATACGATTGAGGTGGTGGAAGAAGTGCTGGCCGACCCAACCCAATTAGCCGAGCTGTTTAATTGCTACTGGAGTAAGGATGAGGTCGTTCGCCTCCGGGTGTCCAATGCCCTAAAGCGGGTGGCTAAAGCGGAGAAAAGTTGGCTATTCCCTTACCTAGATCGACTTATCGATGAAGTAAGCCTTATCGACCAAGCCTCCACCAAATGGACGCTGGCGCAGCTCTTTCTGCTTTACTCCAAAGAGCTCACTGCACCTCAGCGTAAGGAGGCAACGACCATCATGCGCCGCAACCTGGAAACTTCCGAAGACTGGATCGTCCTGAGCCAGACCATGGTTACCCTCGGTGACTGGGCAAAAACGGACGAAAAAATTAAAAAATGGCTATTGCCCATTATCGAAGATAGAACGACGGACGAAAGAAAGTCCGTCCGGGGCCGAGCCGATAAAATACTAGCGGCTCTTTCCCGCTAACCACCCCATTACCAGAACTTTCAAAATCATTATTCATCATGCGATTCGAAACCTTACAACTTCACGCCGGCCAGGAAGTCGACGAAACGACCCGTAGCCGCGCGCTGCCCCTTTACCAAACCACCAGCTTCACTTTCCGCGACAGCGAGCACGGCGCCAAGCTCTTCGCCCTCCAGGAATTCGGTAACATCTACACCCGGATCATGAACCCGACCACGGACGCCTTCGAAAAGCGTGTCGCGGCCCTGGAAGGTGGTGTTATGGCCCTAGCTACGGCTTCCGGGCAATCGGCTCAGTTTCTGGCCATCAACAATCTGGCCCAGGCGGGGGACAACATTGTCTCCAGCGCTTACCTCTACGGGGGCACCTACAACCAGTTTAAAGTAGCCTTCAAGCGGATCGGCATCGAAGTCCGCTTCGCCGATAGCACTGACCCCGCCGATTTCGCCAAGCTGATCGACGACAAAACCAAGGCCATCTACACGGAGACGTTACCTAATCCCAGCTTCCTCGTGCCCGACTTCGAGGGCCTCAGCGCGGTCGCTAAGGAGCACGACCTGCCCCTGATCGTAGATAATACCTTCGGTGCTTGTGGTTACCTCTGCCAGCCGCTGAAGCACGGCGCGGACATCGTGGTAGAATCCGCCACTAAATGGATCGGCGGCCACGGTACCAGCATTGGCGGCGTAATCGTCGATGGCGGTAAGTACGACTTTGGCAACGGCAAGTACCCCCAGTTCACCGACCCTAGCCCCGGTTACCACGGCTTAGTCTTTAACGATGTTTTCGGCAAAGACGGCCCCTTCGGCAACATTGCCTTTGCCATCCGTGCCAGGGTAGAAGGCCTGCGGGACTTTGGCCCAGCCGCCAGTCCCTTCAATGCCTGGCTGCAGGTGCAAGGCCTCGAAACCCTTTCCTTGCGGGTTCAACGCACGGTAGATAACGCACAGGCGCTGGCCGAATGGCTGCAGGGCCACCCCAAGGTAGACTCCGTCAGCTATGCCGGCCTGCCCGGCCACGCTGGTCACGCCAACGCCAAGAAGTACCTCACCAACGGTTTCGGCGGTGTGCTGAGCTTCACCGTAAAGGGACAGAAGGAAGACGCTACAAAGGTGGTCGACAACCTCAAACTCATCAGCCACCTCGCGAACGTAGGGGATGCGAAAACGCTGATTATTCAACCATCCGCTACTACCCACCAGCAGCTATCGGCCGAAGAGCAGAAAGCCGCCGGCGTAGCCCCTACCGCCTTACGCGTCAGCGTCGGGATTGAGCACATCGATGACATCAAGGAAGACTTGGATCAGGCACTGGCTTTGGTCTAAGCCCCATTAGGACACTCGGAGGTCGCAGGGCTTCGCCCAATGACTCTCCGAGGTCCACGATCCGAAAAGGGTTATCGGCGGACCTCGGAGCGTGCTGGCGAAGCCAGTTCCTCCGAGCGTCCAGCTTTTTAGCACATTTACCATCATGCAAGACTACTTCCACCACCTTTACAGCCTTCTCCACCGTAAACTCCCTTTTTACGGCAGTGGATTGGAAGAGAGCATGGAACGCATCCCCGAGGAGCATCTCCACGAATATGTCGGTCACCGGAGCATTGCCCAGTTGCTGGAACACATGATCATTTGGCGGGACGATTTGGCGCGGCGCCTTCTCGGAGAAACGCGTCAGAAAATAGAACTGAATGGCCCATTAGACTGGCCCACACCAGATGTCAATAAAACTAAAGCGGAATACTTAGCCGCTTTTGCGGCCATCACAGTGCGAATCAAAAAAGGGATCGACCAGTTTGACTATGCTAAGCTTCACGACCCACTACACCCCGATTATGATTATACTAACGTCGATTTATTAGAAGGCTCCGCCCTGCACGACATCTATCACATCGGGCAAATTAACTTCATTGCTTCCATCCTTAAAAATCGCTAAGCAAGGCTTGACCCAATACTTATACATCGAACACTCCTTCACGCTGGAATCAGGTGCGGTGCTACCATCCCTAACGGTGGCCTACCATACCTTTGGCCGTTTGAACGCCGCTAAAGACAACGTCATTTGGGTATGTCACGCTTTGACGGCCAACAGCGACGCGGAGGATTGGTGGCCGGGACTAGTGGGGCCGGGCTTTACGATTAATCCCGAAAAGTACTTTGTCGTCTGTGTCAACATGCTGGGGAGTAGTTACGGAAGCACCAGCCCGAAAAGCATCGACCCGCAAACGGGTAAGCCTTACGGAATTGATTTTCCCTTAGTAACCACCCGTGACAACGCCCGCTTCTTCGCCTTGGTAGCCGACTATCTTGGCATCGGTCGGATCCGCCTGTTGATGGGCGGTAGTATGGGGGGGCAGCACGCCAGCGAGTGGGCTTGTCTGCAGCCCGATCGAATCGAGCTACTCTGCTTACTGGCTACAAACGCTCGCCATTCCGCTTGGGGCATCGCCTTCAATGAAAGTCAGCGCATGGCCCTGCGAGCAGACCCTACTTTCGGTACCGACCAACCGGAAGCCGGGAAAGCCGGTCTGGAAGCTGCCCGGGCTATTGCGATGCTCTCTTACCGGCATTACCGTACTTACCACGACTCCCAAACGGAAGAAGACCCCGAAAAATTTGCTGACTTCCGAGCCGCCAGCTATCAGCGCTACCAAGGCTTTAAGTTGTGGCGACGCTTCGACCCTACTTGCTACTACTCCCTTAGTCGCGGCATGGACTCGCACCACTTAGGGCGTGGCCGCGGGAGCAATGCGGAGGCATTGGCCATGATCAGTGCGCCAACCCTCATCATCAGTATCGATACGGATATTCTTTTTCCTACGGAAGAACAGTCGCTGCTCAGTCGCCATATTCCCAATAGTCGCCTAGAGGTAATGAGCTCGGATTATGGCCACGATGGCTTCCTCGTCGAAGCCAAAACCATCGGCGAATTACTCGCCGACTTCCTGGCCGACCAACTACGCATCGACGCCGGTACCAAACGTTCCTTCACCGACGGGCTGAGCGGGCGGACCTTTGCTATTCCGGGGACGGAGGAGGTGTAGTAAGTTGGTAGTTTGGTCTTTTAGTCCTTTGGTTGTTTTTCCTCTCCTGTGGGGGCTTGGTCTTTTAGGTGCTAGCTAGGCTCACTCCCCAAAATCTGCCAAATCTTCTTGTCCCGCAGCGGGGGCGGGAATGCAAAGCAGCGCTAAGTCCAGGTACTCCCCTAAAAATACATTCCGGTCAATATTCCCGACGACACCAGGCAGGCGCCCACGGTCGGTGTACTGCCAAAAGGAGTAACCTCGCCCGCAAACGGTAATGGGCTCGTCGTAATCGTAGCGCGCCAGCCAGAGGGGATATTCGTCCAGTTGACCCGCCAGAAAACGATTGTAGAAATTTTGCCCGGTGTAAATAATGGGCCTGACGCCGTAGGTGGCCTCCGCCAGGGTAGCCCACTTTTTTACGGCGACGACCAATTGCGCGGGGCTAAGGCCGCCGCGGTCTTCCACATCCAGTACTGGCGGTAAATCGCCTGGATGGAGGGTAACGGTGGAAAAGAAGTTTTTGGCTTGGGTAGCAGGGGCTACTTCCGGTCGGAAAAAGTGGTAGGCACCCCGGCGCATCCCCGTCCGCCCCGCCTCGACCCAGTTGGCGGCAAAAGCGACATCCTTCAGTTGCTTGCCCTCCGTTGCCTTGATGAAAGCGAAGGCATGGCCATCGGCCGCCAGGGCTTTCCAATCGATTACGCCTTGGTAGTGGCTTACGTCTACTCCGGTCACCGCGTAGCGATCCGCCGCGTCGGGGCGGTCGGGCAGGCAGGCCGTTAGCACGGCCAGCGGCAAGCAGTAAAAAAGTATGCGCAAACGGGGAAAACGGATAAATCTGATTATTTGGGGCGAATACCACAACAAGATACGACGAAGCGATTTAGGATGCCAGTATCGTTTAACTGAAAAGCCGGACAATCCACACTATTGTGATGGATTGTCCGGCCGCTTACGAAGGAGTGGGGACCTCCAGGTCCACTTAGGCTTAGTACACGGCGGACCTGAAGACCCACACTCCTTAAAGTTAGTTTATTGCTCGTTAAGGAATCCGCGGATGTTCCAGTTGATACGCTCAGTGCCGGTGACTTCGTTGAAGCTCGTCCACGCACCGCTAGGATCCTGAAAGCGGTCTCCGTTAGGAT
>JBCDGT010000084.1:0-8471 GCA_038750915.1 Bacteroidota bacterium | reverse complement strand
TGGGTGTCGAAGACGCCGACACCCAAGAGGACATAGATTGGCTCTGCGGCAAGATCACCCGCATGCGGATTTTTAACGATGAAGACCAAAAAATGAACCGCAGCGTAGTGGACGTAGATGGCGGACTACTGGTCGTGTCCCAGTTCACACTTTTCGCAAGTACCAAGAAGGGAAACCGGCCAGGCTTTACCCGCAGCGCTAAACCCGACGTCGCGATTCCACTCTACGAAGCTTTCGTGAAAACCCTCTCTTTTACCGCGCTAAGGCAAGTGGAAACCGGAGAATTCGGTGCGATGATGGACGTCGCTCTGGTGAACGATGGGCCGACCACCATCTGGCTCGATAGCAAAGCGAAGGAGTGACCCAAAACGGGTACAAACTAAACTGTCGCATCAACTTCTCTCCAACGTAGTGGTCTGGAGAGACCGAGAGAGGGAAAAGCGACAATTTGGGTTGTGTCCTGTTAAAATTCTTTATCCCCAAACTCACTCTTCAGCAACTTGGTCTTATTGTTCAACTTGGTGAACTGGTAGCCTACGCCGAGTCGCAGAATATCCGGTTCGTAGACGTAGTTGGTGGTGGTGAAGAAATCGGGTTTGGAGGTAGTGATTCGTTGTTGGTTATTGTCCCAGAGCCCGAGACTAATGTTTTGCCACTGAAAAGTGAGAGTGAGTCGCTGCTCGGGGAATTCCCGACGGAGGTTCAGGTAGGGGTTGAAGAAGCGGCTATCGCGCCCTTGCGCCGTGACCCGCTCGGAGAGGTAATTGAGGCCGAGCTGGAGGTTCGCTAGTTGAAAGAAAGGTAGGTCGGTAGTGGCATTGAGGCTATAAACCCAGTTGCCGGTGTCTACCTCGTCACCGAAGACTTCGCCCTGGATTTGGTAACGGAACACATTACCGCCCAGGTAGACACGCCAATCATTACTAGTGGGAAACAACGTCAGGCCCAGCTCTAGGCCCAGGGCATCGGCATTGCCGACGTTGGTGTAAATCCGGTTGAGGATGGTGTCGTTATAGACGGTATTGACACGATTGATTACGTCGCGGGTATAGCGGTAATAGGCCGTGGCGAAGGCGGAATTGTCGCCAAAATTCGTGATTAGTCCTACCTCAAATAGGTCCGTCAATTCAGGCAATAATTCCGCATCTCCCTGTTCCAGGGTTTCGTTGTGTTCGCGTTCGGGGAAGGGTGTCATTTTGAAGGTGGTCGTCCGGTCGATGCGGCGACTGTAGCCTGCTCGGGCACTCCAGGCATCGCTGAGGCGGTACTTCAGGTTGACCGAGGGGTAGAGGCTGACACGATCCAGGCGGTAGGTCGTGTCCGGGCGGTTAAGACGGACAGAGCGATCAAAATACTCCAGGCGCAACCCAACGGCATATTCGAGCTTTTCCGCGACTCCGCTCACCTGACTGTAGGCGGCATGAACGTCCCGGCGCAGCAAAATACCGTTGGTAAATTCCGGGTTTTCCACGAAGCGGTTGTTTTCGAGATCGCGATCGAGGTAGAGGAATTCTCCTGGGTGCTTTAGGTAGCGGAACTGGTAGCCACTCTCCCAGCTGGCGGTCCCAAGTTTACTGCGGTAGTCCAGGTTGAAGCGGTAGCCATCCAGCGGGTTGTCGTTGGTATTGAATTGGTACTGGATGGTATCCAGAGAACCCGGTGTGGGGATGACGGTATTATCCGTTGGCCCGCCTAAGATGGTCTGCTCGTAGAGACCAGAGAGGGACAGGCTACGATTGTTACCCAGGTCACGCTGGTAGTCGAGGGAGGCAATGAAGAAATCTCCCCGGCGGACGCGCAGGTTTTCGTTGTAGTAGGTGAGTCTAGTAGCGGCGAGGACGTCCTGGGGGCTATTACCATTTTCCTGATAAAGTCCGTAGAAGCCTTCCGGGTTAAGGGAGCCAATTAGCTGGAACGACCGGGTTTGATCCAGGTAGAGGATGTCCGCCGTGCGCCAGACCGTCTTTTTTCCGGCTAGCAGTCCTGCGCGTAGGGATTCTTTTTTGTTTGGCGTAAAATTCGCGGTGAACCGACCGGAGTAGTTTTCCCGGTCGTGGCTCCGCTCCCCGTCGCTGGGGAATTCGGTGAGGGTAAACCCTAGGAATGGGGTACGATTGGTGATGGTATTTACGTAGCCTTCCCGGCGCCCAGCGTTGTCGTCGCGGCGGTAATCGAGTCCGAAGCCGAGGTCCCACTTCCCGGCGTGGTAGCTGACGCTGAAGTCGGCGGCGTAGCGCCGCTGAGGGTCGGCGTTGTCGTAGTCCTCGATGCTCGGTAGGCCGTAGTTGAGGTTGGCGGCAGCACTCCAGCCGTCGCGGCTGCCCGTTTTGGTCACAATATTGAGGATGCCGGCCTTCCCGTCGGGGTCGTATTTGGCTCCGGGCGTGGTAATGATTTCCACTGACGCAATGGCGTTAGCGGAAAGTTGACTGAGGATGGTTGTTGGATTGGTCTGTACCGGGCGCCCATCTATTAACACCAGAAAACCAGTAGCTCCCCTTACGGCAATTTCTCCCTGGGCGTTGACGCTGACGGCGGGGAGGTTGGCAATTAGGTCAGTCGCCGTCCCGCCACTAGCATTAGCGAACTGCTGGGCGTCGAAGGCCTGACGGTCGAGGCGGTGAATATCGGTGAGCTTTTTACCCGTCACCTCCACCTCGGCCAGGATTTCAGCACCAGAGCGGAGGGTCAGGCTCAAGGCGGGATAGCCCCGCTCGGCGACAAATACCTTCGAATAGGTAGGCGTATAGCCAATAAAACTGGCCTGTACCAATACGGGCGTCCCTTGTGGAACCGTGCTTATTTCCCAACTTCCGTCAGCACCTGCGACCGCGCCCAGTAACAAGCTTGAATCGGCAGCTTGTAGTAGGCTGACCGTCGCAAATTCGATGGGTAGCTTCGTATCTTCATCGATCACCGTGCCTCGTAAGCTTACGGTTCGTTGTGCGCAAACCCCGGTGGCCAATAGCATAAAATAAAGGAGAAAATAGGGCTTGGACATAATGATGGGAGATAGGTCACGAAGGTACCCTCCGCTCAGGGGAAGCTCGTGCCACTAAATCATCTTTTCGTAAAGCAGATGTTAATTAATGCCCTAGATTCTTGTACCTACGGCTTCAGCCGTAAGGTTAATAACTTCTTACCCACTGGCTAAAGCCGGGAGTACAGGAAGCCAATCAATTTGTCCCGTTGCGGGTAGGTCTGCCGCTCGTTCAACGTAGGGATACGCCACCCCGCTCAGGAATAAGCCTTCCGGTGGAGCCAGGTGGAAATGCGGTGCGCGTTCCTGGCTTTTTAGCATTTTTTCGAAGTCTTCAACACCTAACTTTTTCTTACCTACTTGAATAAGATCATTTACTAGTAAACGAATCATTCCCCTCAAAAAGCGGTTAGCGACGAAGCGGATACGAAAACGATCGCCACGAGCATTCTGGTAAAGCCTAACCTCGCTGAAGTGACAGATGGTGGTATTATGGCGATCAGGGGTTTTACAGAAAGCGCGAAAATCCTGGTATTGTCGGAGCAGTGGAAGCATTTGGGCGCTGACCGCAGGTGCAAAGTCCGTTAAGTCGAGCTGGCTGCTAAAACGGTCTAGGAAGGCATCAGGGTGGGTGTGGAAGAAGTAGTCGTAGGTACGAGCAGTCGCATCGTAGCGAGCTTGGGCGGTAGCGCTGACGGGTAGGACCTCCAGTAGGCGAATATCAGCCGGCAGCTGTTTATTGATGAAGAAAAGGTAGTTCTCCGGCAAGGGCTTCTCTACGCGGAGGTGGAGGTAATACTGGCTGGCGTGCACGCCGGCGTCCGTACGCCCGCAGCCACCAACGGTAATTTCTCGGTGGTGCACTCGGGAAAGCAATTCCTCGATGGTCTGCTGTACGGTGACTACTCCGCCCGGTTGGCGTTGCCAGCCGCGGTAAGCCGTACCGTCGTAGGCAATGCGGAGGAAGTAGTTATAATGGACGTTGAGGCTAGTAGCGATGGGAGCTTACGACTTTGGTACGGGACAAAAGTCGGTAACATATTTCCAAGTTTAAGACTACTTGCTGCTTAAGGCTAATTTTTCAGAATAGCGGGTGAGAAGGAAACGCCAGTAAATCTTCTTTAGTAGCTGCTTTTCCCTGCACAATAATACTCCCATTGTTCAAAAACCCAAAGCGAAGATCAATTGCCTCCTGATACGCGAAGTGATCATTCAACCATTGTTCAAATATGGGAGCATCTTCCGGTCGGTAAGCAAGACTAATGCTTGTCTCCCAATCTCTAAGTGGAAGAGCGGTCAAAGGATCCTTGGCGTCATTATAAGAAATGAAATCTTCTTGGAAAAAAGCTATATCTAGCGCTGCATTATTATCCAGGAACAAGCGGATATCAATGGCGCCGAATTCCTTTAAGCTTGTATCAATAGGTGACGTAAAAAAGTCATAGGCAAGCAAGTCAACCAATTCATGGAGTTGAGCGGGCTGAATTACTTCTTTAGTGGTATCTCCCACCGGTACGGCATTTTGCCTTTCGCAAGCAGAAATGCTAAACAGCAGCAATAATAAGGTTGCGATGATCAGTTGTTGGCGTTTCATAAACGAACTATCTAGTAAAGTACAGGTGCAGCTGAAACGAGTCATCACAAGGATGGTTCGAAAATACTAGGCACCCTAAGCCACTAAAATCTCCCCATTTATCCCCATTTTATCACCGTTCCTTCCCCAAAGAAACACAGCTTAAAGAACTTTGTCCGTACCCGACATCCGAGGTCGTCCGTGCAAAACAAGATTCCACCAAAAAACGTAATTTGAGCGCTAGGAGCGTATAACCGCTCGGCATACTGAATATCACCAAACTATGCACGTCGCCATAATCGGCAACGGCATCGCCGGGGTTACGGCCGCCCGTTGGCTGCGTAAACTCAACGATGACGTTCGGGTCACCATGATTTCCGCGGAAACCGAATTCTTTTTCTCTCGTACCGCCTTGATGTATGTCTACATGGGCCACATGCGCTTCGAAGACATCATGCCTTATGAGCCTTTCTTCTGGGAGAAGAATCGGATCGACCTCCGCCGGGAATACGTCGAGCGCGTAGATACGAAAGGTAAGCTCCTGCATTTTGGCGGGGGTGGCGAGCTGAGCTACGACAAGCTCGTGCTGGCCACTGGTAGTACTTGGAATAAATTCGGGTGGCCTGGCCAAGACCTGGAGCGTGTACGGGGCATGGTCTCCGCCCAAGACCTGGAGTATCTCGAAGACCACACCGACGTCATTAAGCAAGCCGTTGTTGTAGGTGGTGGCCTAATCGGGATCGAACTGGCGGAGATGTTCCACAGTCGGCAGATTCCCGTCTCCTTGCTGATTCGTGAAGATTCTTACTGGAGCAACGCCCTTCCTCCGGAAGAAAGCCGGATGGTGAGCCGCCACATCAAGAGCCATCACATCGATCTAAGGGAAAACACGGAACTGGATACCATCCACGATGATGGCACCGGTGCCGCTGGTGCCATTACGACCAAGGACGGGGAAAGAATCGAGTGCCAGTACGTAGGCCTTACCGCTGGGGTGCACCCTAATATTGATTTCTTGCGCGATGCGGAAGGCCTCGAGCTGGGGCGTGGCATCAAGGTCAATAATTACCTGGAGACCTCCGTGGCTGATGTTTACGCCATTGGCGACTGCGCCGAGGTGATGGAACCCAAACCTGGCCGTCGTGGCGTAGAAGCCATCTGGTACACCGGCCGGATGATGGGCGAAACCGTTGCCTATAATATCCTCGGCACCAAGGTTGGCTATGACCCAGGGATTTGGTTCAACTCCGCAAAGTTCCTTGACCTTGAATACCAGGTGTACGGCGAAGTGCCGGCCAAAGGCCGGGAAGGCCTAGCCAGCCTCTACTGGGAACACTCCGATGGAGAGAAGGCCGTACGGATTAACTACGAAGAAAGTGACGGGACCATCCGTGGTTTCAACCTGATGGGCATCCGTTACCGCCACGAGATCTGCGAAAAGTGGATCAAAGACGGCAAGCACGTCGAAGAAGTCCTACAGGAGCTCGGGATGGCTAACTTCGATCCCGAATTCTACGAAGAGTACGAGCAAGACGTCGTTGACCTGTACAACCAACAGACGGGTCAAAACCTCCAACTGAAACAAAAACGCGGTCTTACGGCAGCGCTCCAATACCTCGGTTTTGGCAAGCGGAAATCCCGTGCCTTCGTCACACCGGAGTAGGGTAGTCTTATAGTCTGGTGGTCTGGTAGTGCCCACACCACCAAATTACCAGAGCACTAGACTACTAGACTAAAATCAGTCCTCGCAAATCGCCAATCCTCATGCCTTCTACTTCCACCAAAAAGTCCGCCTTACAATACCTGGGTCTCGGTTTATTCGCCATTGCCCTGCTGATCTTTACCGCCATGTTAGGGCTGGACAATTACACTTTCACCGAAAATGCCCTCATCGCTCCCTTCGGCACGGAGGACGAAGCCAAACAAGAAATTGCCGCCATGCACCAGGGCGCGCTCATCGTAGCAGCTGAGCAAACTGGTTTACTGGAGAATACTTACGCTACTACCTTCTCTGCCGAAAAAGCGCTCAAATCCACATTCTACACCGCGCGTAGCATTGTTGATCAGCGGATCGAGGCGGAAGGCCTGCCGGAAGGCAAACAAAAGTGGGAGGTGGAACTCCCCGAATGGCAGTTTAAAAGCCAACGCATGGGGTGGATTCAGGGCGGAGCAGCGGGGCCAGTAACCAGCAATCCTGGGCTGTTTTTCCTGCTGACCATAGGCTTGGGCGGGTTAGGCGGTTTTTTGTACATCATCCCTAAGTTTCAGGCGAAGCCAGGGATTAAGAACGACCATATTTTTCATAGTTCGCTCACCAAGGGGCTAGACTTGGGGTGGCGTGCCTTCTTTCTTACCGTCGGCATCCTCGGCATCCTTGGCTACGGCTTTTGGTACATGGATGATAAGTTTTTCTGGCCCGCCGTTACGGCACTGATAGCGGTGCTTGTCATTGCTTTGGTCCTCTTCGCACAAAGCTCCTGGGGGCGAGACGTGCGTAACGCGGAGCCGGAAGGTATCAGTGGCTATCTGGGCATCTTCGCTGGAGTTTATTTCATTGGCTTTTATCTTTTGCTATACTGGGCCAGCCACCACATTGTCGCTTGGGTAGCAATGGTCAGCCCCATCAGCGAAGGTATTTACCAGTTCTTCAGCGGTAACGACAGTGGCGGGGAGGCCAGTCAGTGGTTCCTCTACGGCTTTATGTACTGTACCATCATGGTGGTAATGGGCGTGCGCATGATCGCGAAGTACCGCCACAATAAGTACCAGATCGTCCGGACTATTTCGGTCATGTTTTTTCAACTGGCCTTCGCTTTCATGATTCCCGAAATATTGGTTGCCCTTAACAAGCCTTGGTACGATTTCAAAAACATTTGGCCGCTCGACTACGACTTCTTCTTCAGCTGGTCCATCGATGGGTTCCTGAATACTCCCGGCAGCTTGGGTCTCTTCATGCTGGGTTGGGGGATTATGCTCATCATTATTGGGGTGCCCCTTATGGTGCACTTCCTCGGTAAACGTTGGTACTGCAGTTGGGTTTGTGGTTGCGGAGGTTTGGCCGAAACCATGGGCGATCCCTGGCGGCAGCTCTCCGACAAGAGCCTGCGCGCCTGGAAATTTGAACGCTGGATCATTCACGGTGTCTTGGTATTCGCCATCGTGATGACGGGTATGACTCTCTACTCTTACACTACTGGCACGCAGGAATTATTCGGCATACAGACTAGTGGCATCCAGAAGTGGTACGGCTTTTTGATCGGTGCCGGTTTTGCCGGTGTTGTCGGTACGGGCTTTTACCCCTTGATGGGTAACCGGGTTTGGTGTCGCTTTGGCTGTCCGCTGGCGGCCTACCTCGGCTTGGTGCAGCGCTTCCAGAGTCGTTTCCGGATCACGACCAACGGCGGTCAGTGTATCAGCTGTGGCAACTGCTCTACTTACTGTGAAATGGGCATCGACGTCCGCCACTACGCTCAACGCGGGCAAGACATTGTGAGGTCTAGTTGCGTTGGCTGTGGCGTTTGCGCTGCCGTTTGTCCTCGTGGCGTACTCCGCTTGGAGAACTCTGGCGCAGACGTTTCCGACCGCACCGTCGCCGAGCGGGTTATTCACATCGATGCGGAGAATGGAGTTTCGCTGACGCAGTAGTTTTCTTTCTTAGAGGCCTTTGGATCGCAATCATTATTTGGGCGCGGTCGCGGGTGCTGACAGTGTTGACGGAGCAGAGAGCGCTCAGCTGATTCTACCGCTTGCACTGACTATTCGGTTAGTGCCTTCATCTTTTCGGCATAACCACTCTCCGCGATGAAGGCGTCAAAATCCTTGATGTTCAGAATATCGTGAATCGCCTGTTTTTTATCCTCTGCTTTAGCGTAGTAAGCGCTACAGATTTGGAAGCCCAACCAGTAGCCAATATCGTTT